>JBCCET010000013.1:0-62225 GCA_039030095.1 Pseudomonadota bacterium
CCGATCCGTTAGAGCTACGCCAACGGGCAGGCGATGGCGTCGCCAATGCATCTGCATTTTCCCGTTTGAACCATCCTGAACGCCGGGACCTTTTCACGCCGCGCAAGCGGTTCGGACAGGGCTATCGGCACCCCGGACGCGCGCGGCTCTTGAGTAAGGAGCCATTCGATGGACCGTCCAAACCAATACCGTTTTCACCAGGGCGAAAAAAATCTGCCCTTTGCTGATGCCGAATACGAAACCCGCCTGAACGGCTTGCGTACCGAAATGGCCGACCAGGGCATCGGGGCATGCGTCCTGACGTCTATGCAATGTGTCGCGTATTATTGCGGGTTTCTCTACTGCGCCTTTGGCCGACCCTACGCTTTGGTTGTCACGCCGGACGACAGCGTGTCAATAAGCGCAGGCATTGATGCGGGTCAGCCATGGCGCCGCAGTTTCGGCGACAACATCACTTACACCGACTGGCAGCGCGATAACTTTTGGCGCGCGGTCCGGTCCGTGGCCGGAGAAGGCAAGGTGATCGGCATTGAGCAAGATCACCTGACCCTGATGCAATCCAACAGGTTGGCCGGTTTTCTGAACCCGGAACGCACGGTCGACGTTGCGGCGTTTTCCATGCGCCAGCGCATGCACAAGTCAGCCGCAGAAATTGAGCTGATCCGCGCCGGGGCAGCGACCGCAGATGTGGGCGGTTATGCCATCCGCGATGCAATCAAACCGGGTGCGCGCGAAATTGATGTGGCGATGGCCGGGCGCAATGCCATGGAACAAGAGATCGCGCGCCGCTTTCCCGATGCCGAATACCGCGACACATGGGTCTGGTTTCAGTCCGGTATCAACACCGATGGCGCCCATAACCCCGTCACAAGTCGGGTGCTGGAAAGCGGTGATATCTTGAGCCTGAATACCTTTCCCATGATCTCCGGCTACTACACCGCGCTGGAACGCACGCTTTTTGTGGACACTGTGGATGCAGACAGTCTGGCCATCTGGCAAGCCAACGTTGATGCCCATGAATTGGGACTTAGCCTATTGCGTCCCGGCGCCACCTGTGCGGGCGTCACCGCGGCGATAAATACGTTGTTTGCCGAGCGTGATCTGCTGCAGTACCGTACATTTGGCTACGGCCATTCCTTCGGTGTGTTGAGCCACTATTACGGTCGTGAGGCGGGGTTAGAACTGCGCGAAGACGTGGATACGGTTCTAGAGCCGGGCATGGTCATTTCGATGGAGCCAATGCTGACAATACCGGAGGGTCAACCGGGCGCGGGCGGGTATCGCGAACACGATATCCTGGTCATCACCGAAGACAGCGCGGAGAACATCACCGGGTTTCCTTATGGCCCGGCACATAATGTGATCGCGGCTACGCGCTGATTTCCAGTGCCAGCGCGTGCACCCGTTCTTCAAGCTCTTGGCTGACGCACGCGTAAACCGCTCGTTGTTGGGCAACCCTGGTTTTGCCCTTCAACACAGAGGCGCGCATGCGCACGCGAAAGTGAGTTTCACCGCCTTCGCGATAGCCGCCATGGCCGCGGTGCGCCTCTGATTCATCAATTATTTCAAGGTGTTCTGGCTGAAATTCCGCCGTTAACTTGGCTTCCATTCGGTCTTTCATCTGCATCTTTTTGCCAATTCTCGTTATTTGCCTCTTGGCCTTGCTCGCTGTTAAGGTAAACTCCCCAATCCGAAACGAAAAGCGATAGCAGGTGTTGTGATGGCCGAACGGTCGCCCTTTAACTTTGACATCTCAGTTTCTGCAGACAAAAAGCGGCGCGCTAAGGGGCGTCGGGGCATGTCGGGCGCTTTTGAGACGTCGTCTCGTACATGTGAAAAGCCGGGCTGCGGCGAGCCGGGCAAGTACCGTGCCCCCAAGAACCCGGACAATCTGGAAGAGTTTTACTGGTTCTGCCTGAAGTGCATCCGGGAATATAACTCCAAGTGGAATTTCTTTGAAAACCACACCGAGGAAGAACTGGAAAAGCAGTACGCGGCAGACAAGGTCTGGGAACGCGATACGTCACCGTTTGGCAAAGCCGGTGAAGAGGCGAAGAAATCCGTGGAAGAGCGCGCCTGGGCGCGCCTTGGCATCGAAGACCCGCATGAGGTACTGGGCGGCAACGCCACGATGAACCCCGGACGCGCCAACCCAGCAGGCGCCCGGCGCCTGCCCGCGCCGGAGCGCAAGGCGATTGATATCCTGGAGGCGCGGGAAGACTGGACCAAGGCAGAGCTGCGCAAGCAGTACAAAAAGCTGATCAAAGAGCTGCACCCCGACATGAACGGCGGCGACCGGTCAGACGAAGAACGCCTGCAAGAGGTCGTCTGGGCCTGGGATACGGTCAAGGCGAGCCGGTCGTTCAAAGACTGAAGTCTGTGCCTGAGTTTGCCACTTCGCCTAGCTCGAGTTTGGACCATTTTGGATGACTGACCTGATGGCAGATTAGTATCCAAACCTCGGCTTTGTGGGAAATATCGAATGCCTAAACGTTGGGGATTTTTGATCTAAATCAGACCGTTACGGTGAGCTGGCAGGGCGGACCTTCTTTGCGATATGGAGAAGGTCCGCTTTGCTCTAGCTGTTGAATTTGACACCAGCGAACTAGGAGAAGTTGCGTGAGAGAAAGTCGAGCAACTTTTCAGGGTGGTGATTGAAGTATTGGTAGCCATCGAAACGCCGGCCTGATCCAAATGCATTTTGGTGTTCGGGACCGATCCAGATAACCTCATTCTCAACGTTGGTCGCGTCGATGATCTCCTGGATGTCGTTCTGGCCGGTATCTACGTTGAAAGTATACTGATCTTTCTCAACTTGGGAAAATAGGATCGGGACAGTCACGCTTGGCACGGTTTCAAGCGCGTTCGCAAAGCCAAAACCGTATCTCTGTCGCTGAGCCTCAAGCACTTGATCCACCAAATCGATCCCGGTTTTGGCGCGTATGAAACGGTCTGTCATATTGTAAGACAGCGTCGGCTGGTTCGCCACGACAGCTTTGATCTGCGCGTTTGAAAACAGTTCTGGTGCGTTCTTGAATGCCAGAAACAAGGCATTGGCCCCCATGCATTGACCCATGAAGATAATTTCGTCGTCGCCGAAATCATTGTGCGCCAAAACATATCTCAATGATGCAACCACGTCCTGCCATTCGGTGACACCTGCTCCCACTGGGATCTCGATGCCCTTGGATGTCCGCCCCAACCCGCCATCGCTGTCGCCCTGACCGCGGTGATCATACATCACCACGTTGTATCCTGCGTCATGCATATGGCGTACCATTGGAAGAAATTCGGCCGGCACGCCATCAAGCCCGGTTTCAGAACCATATCGCGTGGTTGTTAGAGGATGATTCAAAACAATAGTGCGATTAGACGGGTTGGCGGCAGGAATTTCCCATGCACTCAGCCGCACATTGTCGTCAGTCACGATGTCAACGTCTGTGTATTCCATCCCGTAGTCGCCGGGATTTTTGGGGTTCTCAAGGCGCCGGGGCGCCACGCGCATTTTCACGATCTGACTAACCAGTAAGGTGTCGCGAACGCCTAGCGGGTTTAGGAACCAAACCCCGGCAAGCAAAACGGCAATGCCGGCGAAGGCACCCACAACATATAGCAACAGTTTCCTCATTTCAGACCTCAGTGTTTTCAGTGCAAATAATATTGACGTTGTAAAGTTTCCTAATTGAAGGCTTGCTTAGTCGTCAAGGAAAAGTTTACGACGTAAATATGAACTACGAAGTCAAAGACACGGCACGCTATCACCACGGCAATCTTCGGGACGCTTTGATCAAGGCCGCTCGGGTTCTGCTGGAGGCCGATGGACACAGCGGATTGTCCCTACGAAAATGCGCTGAGGCAGTTGGCGTAAGCCAAACCGCCCCGCAAAACCACTTTGGCAATAAGGCGGGACTGCTGACGGCCATGGCTGCAGAAGGTTATGCAGAGATCGCAGATCTTATGACTAAAAAAATCCCCGATCGCGCCACGCTTGCTCAACGTCGTGAGCGAGCCTTGCAAGGATATGTTGAATTCGCTGCTGGAAACCCAGCTCTCTACGAGTTGATGTTTTCACGGAACCGCATTTTGGCGGACGACCCAGACCTTCTTAGGAATGTAGGCGCTTGTTTTGAGGTTCTTGTGGAGGTTTCCAAAGGACTTGAAGGGTTCTTTCCCGACGACCCCAAGATCGACGCGAAGAGCCAAATGTACCTTTGGAGCTTCGTACATGGCTATGCGCAGCTTCTTACCGCGAACAGGTTCAAGAAAGAGGACATGCAGGGAGTGGATGTGCTCGATATTTTCCCGGGATCTTCAAATGAACTGTGCTGCCTTACGGACGACCGTTAACCAGGCTTATCGCGGCATGTAGAAGATTGGGTTCATTCCCAACCTTAGCTGCGCCACTCTCAAAGGTTTGGTTTCCCATTAAAGCGGCGTAACGAGTGGGTACGATGGAGCCTAAATCATCGTCTCTGGAATGCTGATTTTTTGTTCGGCCCGGCGCCAGCGTTTTCGCCCTGCACAAAAATTTGCCACTTTTTGGTTGCCCCAACGGGAACCCTGTGCGCTGAATAGAAGGGAGCCATCAACTAACCCGAGAGGTCCCCCTATGTCGCGTGCCAAAGAACCGTCTTTTCGCGAATCCACCAACATCATGTTCAATCGTGCGGTCGAGCTGATGGATCTTTCTCCGGGGATGGTTGAAAAGATCAAAGTCTGTAACGCGACCTATACGGTGCGCTTTGGGGTCCGCCTCAGAGGGGATATTCGGACCTTTACCGGCTACCGGTCTGTGCACTCTGAACATATGGAGCCGGTCAAAGGCGGCATTCGCTATGCGCTTTCAGTCAACCAGGATGAGGTGGAGGCGCTGGCCGCGCTCATGACCTATAAATGTGCCCTGGTGGACACGCCTTTTGGTGGCTCCAAAGGGGGACTTTGTATCGACCCGCGTGAATGGGACGAGCATGAGATGGAACAGATCACCCGGCGGTTCACTTATGAACTGGTCAAACGTGATCTGATTGATCCGTCGCAAAACGTGCCTGCACCGGACATGGGCACCGGCGAGCGTGAGATGGCTTGGATGTCAGACCAATATGCGCGGATGAACACAACAGATATCAACGCGCGGGCCTGTGTGACCGGCAAACCGATCAACGCAGGCGGCATTCGCGGCCGGGTGGAGGCCACCGGCCGGGGCGTGCAGTACGCGCTGCGCGAATTTTTCCGCCATCCCGAAGATATCGCGGCGGCAGGTCTTTCAGGCAGCCTCGACGGTAAGCGGGTGATCGTGCAGGGCTTGGGCAACGTGGGCTATCACGCGGCCAAGTTCTTGTCCGAAGAGGACGGGTGCAAAGTGGTCGGTGTGCTGGAATACAACGGCTGTATCACCAACCCCGACGGGATCGACGTTGAGGCGCTGAAACAGCATCTGATCGAAAACGGCAGCCCGGACGGATTTGCGGGCGGTACGATCCACCCGGCAGATGCCCCGGTGATGGAAGGCGAATGTGACATCCTGGTGCCTGCGGCAATGGAGGGGGTTATCAACCTCGACAACGCGGACCGGATTGACGCGAACCTGATCATCGAGGCGGCAAATGGGCCAATCACATCAGGCGCGGATGAGATCCTGCGCAAGAAAGGTGTGGTGATTATCCCTGACATGTACGCCAACGCAGGTGGCGTGACGGTCAGCTACTTCGAATGGGTCAAAAACCTGAGCCACATCCGGTTTGGCCGCATGCAGCGCCGTCAGGAAGAAGAGAGCCACCGCATGCTTGTCGAAGAGATGGAACGGATGACGGGGCAGGCCTTCGACGACGATTTCAAGGATCGCTACATCAAAGGCGCGGGAGAGCTGGAACTGGTCCGCTCCGGGCTCGACGATACCATGCGCGGTGCCTATCAGGACATGCGAGAGGTCTGGCACAGCCGCGATGACGTGAACGACCTGCGCACGGCGGCATATCTGGTGTCTATCGGCAAAGTGGCGTCGAGTTATCGCGCGAAGGGTCTGTAACGCCTATCTTTTCAACGGCAATCCGGCAAAGAAACCCAATGTGGGGGGCAGTTTCCCTGGCCCTTACATTGCCTTAGCGGGGTTATTGAACCACGCCGCGCAAAAGTTCGATCAGTTTTTCAGCCTCTTCTTGTCCGAGAATGGATTGGTATTCCGCATCCTGTTCCTGCACTTCCTGCCGGATTTGCAGCATCCGCTTTTTACCAAGCGCTGTGGGAAGCACGTTGATCTGACGGTGGTCAGCCTGGGCAACCTGCCGGTGAACCAAGCCTTCTGAGACCATCCGGTCCACCAATTTGGTCAGCGTCGGGGGGTTCATCAAAACAATCTCTGCCAGCTGTCCCATGGTCAGGCGTTGGCCTGCCTCCAACGTTTCAAGAATGCGCCACGCTTCGATCTGAATTCCGTGTTGCTTTAGCCGTGTGTTCAATGATGCGGACATCTTTCGATGTGCTGCCGCCAAAGCATAAGATAGATAATCCTGAATTGAACTTGGGCTCGTTAGCATTGGGGCACCTGTTTTTGTTGGCCTGAATTTATTTGACTTGGAAAGTAAAATCAATTGATATGTAGCGGTCACCGATAAGCCTGGAGAGGGCTGCGCCACTTTGACAACGCTTTTGGCTGTACCAACTGAACTTGAGGAACTGCGCGACGATCCGGTGTTGCGTGGCAAGGGAACCTATCGGATTGCCCTGCTTATCCCTCTTTGCGGTGCTGCCGGTCTTTGGGCGCCGTCTTGCATCTCTAGCGCACAGGTCGCGGTTGAGGAACTGAACCGGACCACCGGCATTGATGGCCGCAAAGTGCAGCTGATCATGATCGACGCCGCAATGGAGGCGAGCATTTCGATCGAAGAGATCGTGAACGATTTGATCGAAACACAGTCAATAGATGCGATCGTCGGGATGCACCTGAGTTCAATCCGTCATCGGCTTAGCAAGATTGTCCGTCAGCGGGTCCCCTATATCTATACGCCACTTTACGAGGGCGGCGAACGTACCAACGGTTTGTTTGCCATCGGCGAAACGCCCGACGAACAGCTGGGCCCGTCAATGGAATACCTCCAGCAAACATATCGGCCCCGAAGCTGGGCATTGATCGGCAACGACTACGTCTGGCCCCGAACATCGCACAACTATGCCAAGGCCAAACTTCAGGAAATGTCAGTTGGACTGGCTTATGAAAGGTATCTGCCCTTTGGCCTGAAAAATATGAACGATTTTGTGGAAGATATTTCGAGATCAGGCGCGGAGGCGGTTCTGATCTCTTTGATCGGTCAGGATGCTGTGACGTTCAATCGAGCGTTTGGAAAGGCCAAATTACACGAAAAAATGGTTCGGTTGTCCTGTGCGCTTGATGAGAATTGTCTACTTGGGTGCGGCGCACATCACAGCCAACGCATGTTCGCGGCGTCTTCCTATTTTGGCGGACTTCCAACGGAGGCAAACGCCGCGTTCAAAGAAAAATACTACCGGGTCCATGGGGATCAGGCGCCGGTTTTGAACACACTCGGACAGTCCACCTATGAAGGGGTCAATTTCCTGGCTGGATTGATACAGCGGCATGCGGAAGTTTGGCGGGATCATAGTGTTCCAGATGCCCTGCCGGTGATTTACCGAAGCGGGCGCAAGCAGTCGGCCTTCAACAATGGTGAGCGGGCGCCAGTCTATCTTGCGCGTGCAGATGGGTACAACCTTGAAGTGATAAAAGAATTATAAATCAATGTCTTGAATGATTTAATTTCCAATTCAAATAATTTACTTGAAATGGAAATTAAATTCCCCCACGCTTTGATCATGAACTGATCACGGGTCGTCGACCCGGTGATTGATCAAAATGGGGAGAGTTGCCTTGGTTTGGGTAATCACGCTAGTCCTGCTGGCAATCGTCGCGCTGATCGCGATCTGGTTTCTGCAAAGGTATTATGCAAAAGCGTCTCTCGACACGGCGCTGGTAAGAACCGGTTTTCGGGGGCGCCGAGTTGTCACCGATGGTGGTTGTCTTTCGCTTCCTATCCTGCATCAGGTGCAGAAAGTGTCGATGGCAGCGCTGACGTTTGGCATCAGCCGCGAAGGTCGCGACGCCGTTCTTACCCGCGACAAGATGCGGGCCGATGTGCAGTTCGAATTCGAACTTTGCGTGGCACCGACCGAGGCAGGGATTGCAACGGCAGCCCAAGCCCTGGGATCACGGATCGCGCGCGATGGCGACGCCGTCAGGGAAGTGTTTGCGGGTTCACTGGTTGACGCCATTCAACGCGCGGCTGCCGCGAGAACGCTGGAAGAGATACATCTGGATCGCTCCGGCTTTTCCAAAGATGTGGCGGATGCAATCGAAACGCAGGCTGCGAAACTGGGCCTGACCCTGGTGTCAGCCTCGCTAATCACAGTTGATCAGAGCGATCTGAGCCAGTGGACCGAAAACAACGCCTTCAATGCGCAAGGTATGCGCCAATTGGCGGAGTTGGTTGCAGATCAGCGCAAGGAACGTATTCGCATTGAAACGGAAGCCGAAGTTGCTGTTCGCGAAAGCCATCTGGCCCAGCATCAGCGGCAGCTTGAGTTGCAGCGTGCAGAGCGGGAAGCCGAAATTGCACAACAGGAGCATCTGACCAAGCTGGAAGCGGACGCAAGTTCGCGAGAGGAACGAGCACGTGATGAAGCCAAGCTCGCCAGTGAAACAACCCGGATCGAAAATGAAAAGCGGGTGAAGGCGACCCAGGTGGAAAGTGATGAGGCCCTACGCAAAGCCGAGATGACGGCCATTCGCACGCTCGAAGAAGAAAAGATCCAAAACGATATTCTGATCGCCCGGAAACGCGCAGCGGAATCTGAGGCGCGTGCCGAAGAAGAGGAAGCCCGCGCCAAAGTCATTCTGGCGGCTGAAAGTGTTCAGGCTCAGAAAGAACGCGCCATTGCTGAGCGCGAACGCGAGATTGCGCGTTTGAAACAGGAAAAAGAGCTGGAACTGGAGGCGGCCAAGGTCAAGCGCGATGTGGAGACACTTCTTGAGCAGGCCAAAGGTGATGCCGCTGCAAAGACCAAAGCCAGTGAAGCCGAACGCGCCAGAATGGAAGCTGAGGCCGCGGGTCGTATAGCCCTGAACAAGGCTGAAAATACACTTGGTGACGCGGTGATCCGCATGCGTCTGGAAGAGCGCAAGCTGGACCGTTTGCCTGAGATCATGATGCAAATGATGAAGCCGGTTGAAAAGATCGACTCGATCAAAATCAACCAGATCTCTGGCGCGGGCGGCAGCGGTGGGTCGGGTGCAGGCGAAGGTGTCGACGGCGCATTTGGCGCGGCCATGGACCAGATCCTGGGGATGGCCGTGCGTTTGCCTGCGATGAAACAGATGGGCGAGGAAATCGGGCTTGATTTCGATGCCAATCTGGCGGGCCGGACCGCCGACTACGCCAACCGGATCAAAGACAAACCGAAAAACGAAAAGTGACGGAAAGAACCGTCCAAACCCAAACAAGCATAAAACTAGGGAGACAACTGACATGTCACTGAATCGCCGCAACTTTCTGGCCAGTACAACTGCCCTTGCCGGGGCAGCTATGCTGCCACGCGCCGTAATGGCTGCAGATACGATCAAGCTGGGCTCGATCCTTGATACCTCCGGCATCTTTGATGCCTATGGTAAGCCGATGGACATGGCCGCGCGCTTGGCCGTGACTGAGATTAATGCCGCCGGGGGACTGCTGGGAAAGCAGGTTGAGGTTGTGGCTTACGATACGCAATCCGACATGGCGCTTTATTCGCAGTATGGCCAGCAACTGACCCGGCAGGACAAGGTGGATGTGGTACACGGCGGCATTCTGTCGGCGTCTCGCGAAGCGATCCGGCAGACCATGCGCAAGAGCAAGACGCCCTACTTCTACAACGTGCTCTATGAGGGTGGCGTTTGCGATCGCAACATCTTCATCAACGGCGTAACGCCAGCCCAGCAGGTTGAGGCGCTGGTGCCTTACGCTATGGGTAAGTCCGGCAAAAAGGTCTACATCCTTGCCGCCGATTACAACTACGGTCAGATCACCGCGCGCTGGATTCAGAAGTTTGTGGCCGACAATGGCGGCGAGACTGTGGGCGTTGATTTCTTCCCGCTGGATGTCGCCGATTTTGGCTCCACAATCGCGAAAATTCAGACCGTCGGTCCCGATCTGGTGATTGCTCCGCTTGTGGGCGGCGCACATCTGTCGTTCTTCCGGCAGTGGGCCGCGGCGGGCATGAAGGACCGCATTCCACTGGCGTCGACCACTTTGGGTGTCGGCAACGAGCACAAGGTTCTGACGCCGGAAGAAGGCAACGGGATCATGGTTGCCTATAACTATAGCCAGGAACTCGACACGCCCGCGAACAACGCTTTCAAGGAAAAGTGGGCGGCCGCCTATGGGGACAGCAACCTTATCCACGAAATCGCCGTGTCGAATTATCAGGGCGTGATGACCTGGGCCGAAGCTGTTCGCAAAGCGGGTTCAATGGATCGCGATGCGTTGATTGCTGCTATGGAATCCGGACTGTCGATTGATGGCCCGGCAGGCAAGATCACAGTTGATCCCAAGACCCACCACGCGGTTCTGGATGTGCACATCATGGAAATGGAAAACCAGGGCATGAAAGTGATCGAAACGCTGCCGCAACGCCAGCCGATCGACACGCAAGCGGTGTGTGATCTGTCGACCAACCCGGACGACAACACGCAATACGAAATCGAAATCTGATCTCCCGCAGATTTTGGCGGGGCGGTGACGCCGCCCCGCACGCCCATTGCCGGGCATTCTTTCCATCTTTCGGACAAGCGCGCACATGGACCTAACCGTCGTCATCCTTGTTGAAATGCTCTACGCGGTGGCCTCGCTGATCCTGATCAGCGCCGGTCTCGCCGTGGTTTTTGGCATGATGAAAGTGATCAATCTTGCCCATGGCGAGTTCATGATGATGGGCGGGTACGCGACCATCACCGCAGTGAACCTTGGCCTAAACATCTTTGTGGCCATGTTGATCATCGCGCCGATTTTTGTTGGTCTGATCGGGCTTTTGGTTGAACGGCTGGTTATCCGCCACCTGTATGGGCGGCTGGTTGACACGATGCTTGCAACCTGGGGATTGAGCCTGCTTTTCATTGGCCTGGCCACCATGATCTTTGGCAATACGACCACCGGGATTTCGACGCCGATTCCGGGCTTTGCCATCGGGAATTATCAGATCAACGGCTACAACTTTTTCATCATCGTGGTTGCCATACTTTTGTTGATCGGGGTGCTGACGCTTTTGAAGGCCACGCGCGCCGGATTGATTGCGCGCGGCGCGATGCAACGGTCGGACATGGCGGCGGCGCTGGGATACAGCCCGGACCGCATCTACATGGCGACCTTCTTTTGCGGCTCGGCCCTTTCGGGGCTGGCAGGGGCGGTGCTGGCACCGCTGGTTGGTCTGGTACCCACATCGGGTGGGGCCTACATCGCGAAAGCGTTCATTACGGTGATCGCGGGGGGGCCATCCTTGATTGCAGGTCTTTTTTCGAGCGCTGGTTTCTTTGGCATCATTAATCAGGTTTTCACTTTCGCCGTGTCCCCGGTGATCGGTGAAGTCGCCCTTCTGGTGGCTGCTGTGATCCTGCTTCGTCTGCTGCCGCAGGGCATTACCGGCAAGTTTTTCAAAGGGAAGCTATAGATGCCGGGGAGCCTGTCAAAAGATGTCGTCACGGTCATCCTAGTGATGGCAATTCTGATTTGGGTGATGCCTTTGATGATCAGCACCTACACGCTGACGGTTCTGATCGTCTATGGAATGCTTGGTCTGAGCCTTGGCCTGATCTGGGGTTTTGGGGGTATTTTGTGTTTTGGACAGGCCGCCTTTTTCGGGCTGGGTGCCTATACCTATGCCGTTGCGGCGATCAACATCGGTGAGAGTACGCTTCCGATGATCATTGCCGTCCTTGTTCCGGGCATTTTTGCCGCACTCTTGGGCGCGATGATGTTCTACGGGCGGCTGACAGATGTCTACCTCGGCGTCATCACTCTTGTCGTGACGTTGATCCTGTTCAAATTCATCAACTCCACGGCGGGGCCGCAATACACCATTGGCAAAGCGCGTTTGGGCGGGTTCAACGGCATCCCCGGTTTTCAAACCTTGAACGTCCCCGGTCGCCCCGACGATTACATCTGGGGTGACAGCTATTTCTATGTCTGCGCCGTTTTGCTGGCACTAGTGTTCTTAGGTGTGTCGGCTTTGCTGAGGTCAAGTTTTGGCCGCATCGCCGTTGGCATCCGCGAAAATGAAACCCGCATGTCGCTTATGGGATACGATGTGCGGGCCAGAAAAACCGTTCTGTTTGCCGTCGGCGGCGCCATTGCCGGGCTCGCCGGGGCGCTGTTTGCGAACTGGGCCGAGATCGTCACCCCAAGCCTGTTTTCCCTTGGCCAATCGGCAGAGATCATCATCTGGTGCATCGTTGGCGGGCTGGGGACGCGATTTGGCCCGATCCTCGGGGCCGCCGGACTGGCCTATCTAAAATTCCTTTTGGGTCAGCAAACACTGATTGATAACACGCTGATCACCGGCCTGATCCTGGTGCTGTTTGTTCTGTTCCTGCCAAAAGGCATCGTTCCGGCATTGGCCAATCTGTGGAAGGTGAGTTTTGGCCGCCGCCCGCTAGGCCGCATTCATCAGCAACGTCGGATGCGAAACCGGGGGCGGACCAATGGTTGAAACCGTTCTCGAATCCCAGGGGCTGACCATGCGCTTTGGCGGCGTGGTTGCGGCAGATAACATAAATTTCAAACTCCGCGCGCGCGAACTGCGCTGCCTGATCGGCCCAAACGGTGCCGGTAAATCCACTTTTTTCAAGTGTGTGACCGGGCTGCAAACCCCGACTGAGGGTGAAGTCTTTATGCGCGGAGAGGAAACCACGCAGTGGATGCCGCATCAGATCGCATCGCTTGGCGTCGGGATAAAGACGCAGACGCCCAATGTCATGGACAGCCTAAGCGTGTTCGAGAACATCTGGCTTGCCGCCCGGAGGTTTCAAAACCCGAAAGAAGCCGATCGGAAGACGCATGAAATCATCGAACGTCTGGCACTTGGCGCGATAGCCCGGGTCGATCTGGGGCGGTTGGCGCACGGCGAACGGCAACGTGTTGAGCTTGGCCTTGTCGCCGTGGGGGATCCCTGGCTGGTTCTTCTGGATGAACCGGCGGCAGGCATGAGCGCCGAAGACGTCGACCGGATGACCGGGATCATCCGTGAGCTGAACAAGACCGCTGCAATTATCATCGTTGAGCATGACATGCAGTTCATTCGCTCCATTGCCCAGATGGTGACGGTTTTTCACCAAGGCAAAGTCCTGATGGAAGATCACGTTGATCGCGTCATGACCGATCCCACCGTGCGCAACGTCTATCTTGGAAAGAAGGCCTGAAATGAGTGACGACGCGGCAAATATCCTCGAAGTCAAAGGTGTTTCAGGCGGGTATGGCAAAGTGCCAATCCTGCACGGGATCGATTTCACGGTCGCAGAAAATGAGGTGGTGGGCATTCTGGGCCATAACGGCATGGGCAAGACCACCTTGTTGAAGACGCTTATGGGGTTCTTGCCTGCCGGGGCTGGAACCATCAGGTTTCATTCCACGGATGTTACCGGGATGCCGCCGTTTGAGCGGGCAGGTTTGGGGCTGGGATATGTTCCGCAGGGCCGGGGTATCTTTCCGCAGCTAAGTGTTCGCGACAATTTGCGTTTTGCCTGGCATGAATATGCCGGCGCCACTGAGAACGATGTCATCGACGCGGTGCTGGCGGATTTTCCGCGTCTGAGCCCGCTGCTGGATCGCGAAGGCGGCGCGCTTTCAGGGGGCGAACAACAATTGCTGGCCCTTGCCCGGTGCCTGATGGGCGACCCGGACTTTCTGCTGTTGGATGAGCCGACCGAGGGCATCCAACCGTCGATCATTGAGGAAATGAGTGAAACGCTGCTTGGATTGCGTGCCAGCCGGGGGCTATCCATCCTGCTGGTTGAGCAGAATTTCGATTTCATCTCTGACCTATCCGACCGGGTTCTGGTTCTGGAACGGGGCCGTATCACCGGGGAGCTTAGCAAGGCCGATCTGTCCGATCAGGCCAAGGTTGATCAGTTTTTGGGCTTTGGCGCAGCCCGTTCAACCCGAGCCGGGGCCAGTGCTCGCCCGGCGGCTCAGACCGCAGCAATTCATTCAACCAAATCTCAGGCAGCAACCGCGACTGAACCGGCTGCTGCAAGCGTGGTGACAAACATGACCGTAAAACGACCAACACTTTCGCAGATGCGTGATATGGCCAGCCGGTTTGGCATGAACCTGTCGGATGAAGATCTGGACGAATATCGCGAGATCATCGAACCTTACATGCAGGCCTATGACCGGCTGGATGCGATGCCGGACTATTTGCCAGAAGTCCGCTATCCCCGTAGCCCCGGCCATTTCCCGAACCCTTCTGAGAATTCGTTGAACGCGTGGTATGTGAAAACCGAAATTCGCGGCGCGCCGGATGGCAAACTGCGGGGCAAACGCATTGCATTGAAAGACACAATCTGCCTCGCTGGTGTGCCGATGATGAATGGGTCGTCCATCATGGAAGGGTATACGCCAGAAATTGACGCCACCATCGTGACCCGCATGCTGGATGCCGGTGCGGTGATTACTGGCAAGGCGCACTGCGAGAATTTTTGCCTTTCGGGGGGCTCACACACCAATGCCAAGGGGCCCATCCACAATCCATGGAAGCGCGGCTTTATGGCGGGCGGCTCATCTGGTGGTTCTGCGGCGCTTGTTGCAGCGGGTGAGGTGGACATGGCCATCGCGGGGGATCAAGGCGGGTCGGTCCGCATTCCGGCCTCAAATTGCGGCGTTTACGGGATGAAACCCACCCACGGCCTTGTGCCTTATACCGGTGCGATGCCTATCGAACAGACCATCGACCACCTGGGGCCAGTGACAAACACCGTGGCCGATAATGCACTGCTTTTGGAGGTGTTGGCTGGCGAAGACGGCCTTGATCCGCGCCAGTACAAGCCCACGGTCTATAGCTATACTGAGGCGCTGGGGCGCGGCGCGCAGGGATTGCGGATCGGTGTTTTGAAGGAGGGGTTCGGGCATGAAAATTCTGAAACCGACGTGGATGCAAAAGTTATGCAGGCCGCAGATCGGTTTCACGAAATGGGTGCGCGGGTAGAAGAGGTTTCCATCCCCGAACACCATACAGCCATGGATGCCTGGACCGCGATTACCCTTGAAGGTCTTCAAGACGGAATGATGTGGGGCAACTCGACCGGCACCAATTATCGGGGTCTGTTCCTGCCGTCCATGACGGATCATATGGCGCAATGGCGGGGCCGTGCAGATGAGTTAAGCCATTCGCTGAAGGCCTGCATGTTTGTGGGCGAGCATTTTCAACGGCAGTATCGCGGACGGTTTTACGGCAAAGGCCAGAACATTATGCGGCTTTGCAATGAGCGCTACATGGCTGCGCTCAAACAGTATGATCTGCTGCTGATGCCGACGCTGCCGATAAAACCTCAACCCCATCCGCCTGCGGACTGTTCACTCAGCCTTTATGTGCAGCGGGCCTTTGAAATGGTCCCTAACACTGCGCCCTTTAACGGTGGGCTGCCAGCCATGAGCATTCCTTGTGGGTTGAGTGAAGGCCTGCCTATTGGCATGATGTTGGTTGGGCCGCACTACGGAGAGATGAAAATCTACCAGGCGGCGGATGCCTTTGAGAAATCGGGCGATTGGCGCAACATGTAGGGAGGATCGACATGTCAATTCTGAGCGAAAGTCTGGCAGTTCGTATTTCTGACAACGATGCGCGAACCGAGCAAATCGGCGACGTGACCGCGCCTCAAGACGGAAAATCTTATGTCAACGGCCCCACGACACCGCCGTTGGCCTATATCACTATTCCCCAGCTATTGCGGGATGCTGTTTCCCGCTTTGGCCCCAGAGAGGCTGTCGTGTTCCAGGAACAGGGCATCCGGATGAGTTATTACGATCTGGATCGCGCCGTCGATGAACTGGCGTCCGGGTTATTGGCGCTTGGGCTGGAAAAGGGTGACCGGGTCGGCATCTGGTCGCCCAACCGGTTTGAATGGGTGCTTACCCAATTTGCCACCGCAAGGGTCGGGTTGGTTTTGGTGAACATAAACCCCGCTTACCGTTTGGGGGAGCTGGAGTACGCCTTGAACAAAGTCGGCTGCAAAGCCCTGATTGCGGCCAAGGCGTTCAAGACGTCGGACTATGCAGGCATGATCCGAGATCTCGCCCCGGAGCTTGAAGGGTGTGAGCCGGGACAACTGCGCGCAGCAAAACTGCCGCATTTGCGCAGCGTTGTTATCATGGACGATCAACCAGGACCCGGTGCGTATTCCTTTGAGACCCTCCGGCAACTGGGTGGCCCGGCACAGCAACTGCGCATCCCAGAGATAGACAAGACGCTGGGTCCCGATGAGGCCATCAACATTCAGTTCACATCCGGTACAACAGGGACACCCAAAGGGGCCACGCTGTCGCATTATAACATTGTCAACAATGCACGGTATGTGACCGATCGCATTGGGTTGTCCGAGATTGACCGGCTGGCAATTCCCGTTCCGCTTTATCATTGCTTTGGAATGGTGATGGGGGTTCTGGGGGCGGTCAGCAAAGGGGCGACTATGGTGTTCCCCGGCGAAGGATTTGAAGCGGATCAGACCCTTGATGCGCTGGACAAGGAGCGATGCACGGCGCTTTACGCGGTGCCCACCATGTTTGTGGCGATGCTGGAAAAGCTCGAAGGTTCGCCGCGTGATTTATCCAACATGCGCACCGGGATCATGGCCGGGGCGCCATGTCCGGTAGAGATCATGAAACGCGTAAATGCCGAGATGAACATGAAAGAGGTCACGATCTGCTACGGGATGACGGAAACCTCACCCGTATCGTTCCAGAGTTTCGTTGACGATCCCACCGACAAACGCTGCGAAACGGTTGGTCGGGTGCATCCTCACCTAGAGGTAAAAATCGTCGATCAGGACGGACAGATCGTGCCTGTGGGGACCCAAGGGGAACTGTGCACGCGTGGCTATTCGGTCATGAAAGGCTATTGGGAAGATTCAGAGAAGACTAAGGAGAGCATCGTGGACGGCTGGATGCACACCGGTGACCTTGCCGTGTTCGATCAGGACGGCTTTTGTTCAATCGTGGGTCGCGTAAAGGACATGATCATCCGGGGCGGCGAGAACATCTATCCGCGCGAGATCGAGGAGTATCTGATCCGCAATCCCAAAGTCAGCGATGTTCAGGTCTTTGGCATTCCCGATGAGAAATATGGCGAGCAAGTCTGCGCCTGGGCTATTGCAAAACCGGGCGTGGACCTGTCTGAAGATGACCTTCGCAATACGTTGGAAGGGCAGGTAGCCCATTATAAGATACCGCGTCATTTCCGGATCGTTGACGAGCTGCCGATGACAATCACCGGGAAACCTCAGAAGTTCGTTATGCGCGACAAGATGATCGAAGTGCTTGGATAGCGGTTAGTCGGGTGCTGCACAAAAGCAGCAAGCCGCGGCTGATCCTTCGTTTGTCCTTGGTGCCGTCGGTCGAACAAGAGGAACATGCTTGGCGTGAATTTTTTACCTCGGCCCTTGCTATCTTATTTCCCATGTTGCGACATTGGTGCGGGGCGCGGGAGAAACTATGCCCAATACAAGACCAGTGCAGTTTTCAACGGTGTCGAGCGCGTTTGTTGCTGACTGGTTGACGGCGTTGCGGCCACTTTGCTCGGACAAGCAATTTCGCTCTCTTCTGGAACGCTCTGACATTGCTTTGGGTCAACAGCAGCAGGGCAGGGTGACGCTGGATCAGACTGTGCGGCTCTATCAGTTGGCAGCGGTGGAAACCGGGGATGAGATGATGGGACTTTGGTCGCGCCCGATCCGCCCGCGTGCGTTGCAACATCTGCTGACGTCGGTGCGGGAAGCCACATCGCTTGCGTCGGCGCTGTACCGGTTTTCGACGTTTTGGAACCTGTTGCTGGACGACTATCAATTCGAATTGCAGGAAGATGACGCGGCAGTGGCCCTGATCCTGAGGCCCCAAGCGCCACAATGTGCGCAACGGTTCGGGCATATGCTGATCATGAAACTGGCGCACGGGCTGCTGTCCTGGCTGGCCCGTCATGAGGTGCCGGTGAAAGCGGTCGAGTTTGCCTTTGACCGACCGGAATTTGAGCAGGACTACGCTGTTGTGTTTCCCGCCCCGGTGCGTTTTGGCGCCCCAGCCACGACCCTTTGGTTCGATCAAAGCGCCCTGGTCCGGGTCCATGCGCGCAGCGCAGCTGATCTGGATGTGTTTTTGGAAAACGCGCCACGGGATTGGATTTTCACCCGGTCGAGCGACCACACGCAGTCCTTGCGCGTGCGCAGCTTTCTTACCCGGTCTGGGTGGGAGCGGGCGACCCTGACCAATGCGGCCTTAGCGATGCACATGACACCCCGGACCCTGATGCGCAGGTTGGAACTGGACGGCACATCTTTCCAGGCGATCAAAGATGGCCTGCGCCGCGACATGGCCATTGGCCATCTTCAGGCCGGGCGAAAGAGTATTGAGGCGATTGCCCAGGAGCTTGGCTTTTCGTCCGCAGCCAGTTTCCACAAGGCGTTTAACAGGTGGACCCAGAACCCGCCGAGCGCGTATCGGCGTAAACAAACTGATGTTTTGTGATTTTGTCACTTTTGGACAATTATTTGTCATGTGACGAGATAGATGTCATGCGCCTGACGCCCTAAATGACCAGCATAACGTAGACGAAACAACCTCACCTTCCTGTCTCTTTTCCATCGCTCATCTTTGTATGTGGCGTGATGAGACAGTTTTGCCTTCGAAAGGGTTCACCCATGTCCGACAAACTTCACCGCATTCTGGCGGCTGCCCATGACCACGCGATGCAGATGATTGTCCCAAACGTGGACGCCTGGAACACTGCCGGCATCTGGCCGCGTGCTGCCTCTGATGCAGCCGGGGCGGCTGGCCTTGCTGGCCTCTACGCGCCCGAAGAATGGGGCGGTCAGGGGTTGCCGTTGTCCGAAGGCATTCAGGTTTACGAACAACTGGGTCTGGGCGACGGGGCTTATGCCTTTGCGCTGTCCATGCATAACATCTGCACATTCGCCGGGTGCGGATACGGGACCGAAGCCTTTAAGCGAAGCTGGGCAAAAGATCTGACTTCGGGCCGCAAGCTGGCAAACTTTGCCCTGACGGAGCCGCAATCGGGGTCCGATCCGATGAAAATGTACACGCGGGCCACGATCAACGGTGACGGCACATGGACCATCAGTGGGGCAAAGGCATGGGTCAGTCTGGCGACCGAGGCGGACATCTATTTCACCGTTGTCAAAACCAGCGATGCGCCCGGTCACAAGGACATGGCGATGATTGCCATCCCCGCTGACGCGCCGGGCATCAGCTTTGGTCCCCGGTATGAGACGCCGTCGTACAACTTCCTGCCGATGTCCGAGATGTATTTGGATAAGGTTGTGGTCAGTGAAGACAATATCATCCTGCCAATCGGTCAGGGTTTCCAAGGGTCGCTGATGGCCATCGACATCGCGCGGGTATCTATTGCGTCGGGGTGCTGTGGTTTGATGCAATCCGCACTCGATACCGCGCTGTCATATTCCAAAAACCGCAAGATGTTTGGCGGCAAAAACATTGAGTTGGATGGCATCCAGTGGATGCTGGGTGAGGTGGCGACTGACCTTGAAGTCTCCAAATTGCTGTACCGAAAAGCGGCAGCGGCACTGGGTAGACCGGAGGGCCCATTGATGGCCGCCCATGCCAAACGCTTTGTGCCGGATGCAGCCGTCAAAGCGGCGAATACCTGTACCCAGGTGCTGGGCGGCATGGGGTTGTTGCAGCCTTACGGTCTGGACCGTCTGTCACGGCTGGCGCAGATGCTGCGGATCGTGGATGGCACCACCGAAATCAGCCGCGTCGTGATCGGGCGCGCCTTGCAAAAGCGCGCGGCGGGGTTGCCTGATCTGGCGGTGCCCAAGGGTTTTGGCGAAGCGGATGAAGAAGCTGCATCTGTGGCAGCGCAATAAGACATCCCGGAACCGGGCTGCACTGGCGGCCTGGTTTCGCCAACTGCCTTGATTGGAGCCGGCAAATGCGGTGGGGTCGCGCACATGCCGGGCGCACCTAGCCCGAAAGGTGATCGCGCGCGGCTTCCCTAAGCTGACGTCGATCTACCACTTGGCCGTACCAAAAATTTGCCCCGTGCATGAAGTATGGTTTGCCGCCCGGATGCCAGGCTCGGGTAGACAACGCGGTGCGGGAATAAGCGGTTTCGCCGCGCGGATCGCCTAGGGCCTGAAAAGCCGCTTTCATGCCGAGGTAGGGCGCCAGAACCACCCCGCCGCCGCAGTACCCCATGGCAAAGTGAATGCCATCGTGAGTGCCCACATGGGCGGCCTGTTCAAAGGCGAAACCGGTATTGCCGGTCCAGGAGTGGGTCAGGCGCACCCCTTTGAGGCGCGGCCAGATTTGTTCAAGGCTCGACCGGAGCCGGGCGGCGGCACGTTCTGCGCTGATGGGTGTCATGGACGCGCGCCCGCCCCACAGGATGCGGCGGCCGTCTGGTGAAATGCGGAAATAGGAATGCCGTGCGCGGGTCTCAACCATCATCCGGCGACCGGGCGCGAGGTCTGCGATCAGGTTCGGCGACAGCTCTTCTGTGGCGATGATATAGCTGGGGAGCGGGAAGACCCTGCGTTTGGCCCAGGCGAGTATGCCGCGACCCTGAGTGTAGCCGTTGGTGGCCAGGATGACCTTGTCCGCAGCAATGGTCCCGCCGGAATGGCGCGCCGTGAAACTGGCCCCCTGGCGCGTGATGTCCCAAATCGGGCAATGCGGTACGATCGTGACGCCCAGCGAAAGTGCCGCGTTCAACATACCGTCGTAAAGTTTGCGCGGGTGCAAACCAGCGTGGGTCGGATAGTAGAGGGCACCAAAATACTGGTCCGTGTTGATATGCGACCCAAGCCGGTCGCGCGGGACAAATTCAACGCTAAAATTTGTGCCTTCCGCCATGTCGGCGGCCATCGACTCTTGCCGGATCGCATCGGCGCGGGTCCAGGCCAGTTGCACCCGGCCAGTCAGTTGATAGTCGCAATCGATGGCGAAGTCGTCCATCAGGGTTTGGAGGTGATCAAAGGCAGGCTCAGCTTCGTTAAAAAGCGCCTGAGCTGTGTCCATCCCCCAGATCGCAGCCGTGTCTTTCAAGCTCAAACGGGGGTGCGCGCCTGCCATCCCGCCGTTGCGGGTTGACGCGCCTTGGCCCGGTAGACCTGCATCCACCACGCAAACCTGCGCACCTGCGCGCGCCGCGTGGATGGCGGCGCTTAGCCCGGTGAATCCCGCGCCCACAATCAACAGTTCCACCCTTTGCGGCGGCGCTGGCGGCAGGTCCGGCAGGGGTTTGGCGTGGTCCCACCAATAGGGCGTTTCAACGAGGGTCATAGGCGGCATCAAGCCGCTCATTGCCCCCCGTGTAAAGGGGGCGCGGGTGGCTTATGGTAGGTATCTCGATTCGGTTAGAGGTGGGTCATGCGACTGTTAGCGATTTTGTTGTTTTTGGTGCCATTTGCGGCTGCGGCTGATGGTCTGATCGACCGCGAAGTCACGGTTTCCGTTGAAACCACCTTTGCCGGGCAGGAGCCGGGGCGAGAACGCCCAACTACGGCCTATGTGAAGGCAGAAGGTGCGGAATTCTGGTTTGGCGGTGCGTCTAGCGTGGACGGGTTGTTCATCGTGCCGGTTTTCATCGACGTGGGCGACCGGTGGTTGCGAATGGACTACATCGGGTCGGGCGCCGGGGACTTTGTGGACGCGCAATTCAACGGCTATGTGTTTGATTTTGATCCTGGATGTGCGGAGCTAAAGGGCGCGACCGTAGACCTCAACCAGACCACGATGCAGCTGTCAGATGAAGATCTGGAAGTTTCCCGCCACAGCCTGCGCGTTGATGTGGCTGGGCTCGATTACAAAGACGGCGACACAATTTTCATCAAGCTGAAAATTGGGGACTGCGTGGCGGCGTAAATGCAACCCGCGGGGTTCAGGTCTGTTCCGTGAGCGCCACGAGAGACTGGTAAGCCTCAAGGTGGCCATCAACCATGGTCCGAAACCTGTCGGGAAGGGCCGCAAAATCGGCTTTGTAATCCCGATCTGGTGCCGCTTTTATGCCGGTCGACGCGGTTACGTTCTTGTGCCAGCCTTCGACATATTTCCAGTCTTTGGGGGTGCCTTGCTGCCATGTCAGGGCACCGGGATTGGGGGATAGCCCTGCAAATTCCCAGTACGCCTGCATCGTTGTCGCGGGATCGCGCCTTAGCTGATCTGACCGGATCACGTGGACGGGTACATTGCGCGCGGTCAGATGTTGCACCATAGCCCATTGCGCATTGAAGCCCAGCTCCGCCTCTTCAAAATCGGGGTCGATCCGGGCGTAGCTGACGGCAGTTTCAACAGGGTCGCGCACCAGAAAAACATGGGTCATATGGTCCATAAAATCTTTGTCCTGCAACACCTTATCAGCCATGTAGTAGGCCATGTCTTTGACAAACACCGGCTGTGTTTCTGCGGCGTTCAGGATCATATTGCGCGTGTCGGGATAGGTCGTGGGGTGGCCCGGGATGGCCTCAAATTCCGCGCTGAGCCGGGTGATGCGCTCCAGATAGTAAAAATGCATGAAAGGTTCGTGGAAAACCGTCAGGTCGCCGCGTTCGCGCATTACCCTTTCAAATGCGGTGGAAACGCTGCGTGGGTGCGCCCACAGCATGTGAACCTTATGGGTCATACCCCTGCAAAGCGCCGCAAATGGGCGGCAACCTCTGCCGGGGCTTCCCAATGGATCGAATGGGCTGCGTCTTCGATCACCTGAAAGGTCAGCCCCGGCGTGGGGGCAAGCGCGGCGCGGGCGTCATCTAACGGAAACAGCAGGTCGCGGCCTGCCAGTACAGCTTGCGCGGGGCAGGGCAGTGGTGTCTCTGGCGGGCGGGCGGCAAACCCGGTCAGGGCGTTGATCTGCATCTGCATCGCAGCCAGTGACTGGGCGTGAGGGTAAGCCTCCATCGCCGCCACGACGTCGTTGAGGTTTTTCGGATCCGTGAAGAAATCGGGGCTTTGCAGCCAGGGATAAAGCATACGTAGCCAGAAGCCCGGCTCCGCCTCCCGCCGCAGCTTAAGGGCTTGACTAAAAAGCAGAAAGTTGCGGTGCCCGTTGGCGGCGGCGCTGGCCAACAGGGTTAGCGAAGCGAGCCTTTTGGGCGCGCGGTCGGCCAGCATCAGCGCCAGATAGCCGCCCATCGAATGGCCCGCCACATGGACGTCTTCCGCATTCATGTGGCTCAGCAAGGCGGCCAGATCGTCGGCGCAATCAGGCAGAGTAAAGGGGGCAACATTTTGATGCCGCCCGGTGGCGCGATTATCCGGACGGATCACGGTAAAATGCGGCTCCAACAGCGGCAAAACCGGCAGCCAAGTGGCGCTGTCACTGAGCATTCCGCCGATCAGCAGCAAATACGGGCCGTTGCCTGAGATTTCATAGGGCAGATCGGTGCCGTTCACATGGGCAATAGGCATCAGCGGTCCTCCGACCAGGTTGGAATGAGGTCATCCGGCGCAGGCGTTGCCAGGTAGATGGCACGAGCAATGGCGCGGGCAAGGCAGGTAGCCGCCGCGTGGCCAAGGCTGATAAGGTCTGCGTCCCCGCTGCCCCGATTGGTAGATGCGGCGAAAACGAGATCCCCGTCGTGGGGCGTGTGGGCCGGTTGGACGGCGCGGGCGATGCCGTCATGGCTGGCAACGGCCAGACGCTTGGCTTCTGCCTTGGTCAGCGGTGCATCAGTTGCGACAATTGCGATGGTGGTGTTGGTGCCGGGTCTGGGCCTGCCCATGGCTGCAGCCTTGCGGCTGGGGTCCGGGGTTATCAGGCCCGCCCGCGGGTCAGGGCCGAGGCCGCCAAATTCGCCATCCAGTTCCAGAGGCGCGGCCCAAAAATGGTTGGACCCAGGTGTCGTGACAGACCCGATAGGATTGGCCGCAACCAGCGCGCCTACGGTATGCCCGGACGGCAAAACCAGCGATGCGGATCCAAGCCCGCCTTTCTGTTGGGCCGCCAATGCGCCAGTGCCCGCGCCAACGGTGCCAAGCGCGAAGGTTTCCTCCGCCGTTTCAAGTGCGCTGCGGCCGAGTGCGCCATAGGGGTTTTCCGCCCAGCTTTTGTCGCCCCCATTCAGAAGATCAAAGATGATCGCGCCCGGTACAATCGGGATCACAGCGTCGCCGATTTGAAAGCCTTTGCGCGCATCCCGCAAAGCGGCCTGCACGCCGGAAGCTGCGTCGAGCCCAAAAGCCGATCCACCTGACAGTGCAAGGGCATGGATTTCCTCAACCATATTGTGGGGTGCCAGCAAATCCGTTTCCCGCGTGCCGGGGGCGCCGCCCATCACTTCCACAGAGGCGATAAGCGGTGCCGTACCAGTCAGAACCGTTACGCCGGATTTGAGGTCGTGGTCTTCAGCGTTGCCGACCAAAATGCCCGGCACATCGGTGATCAGATTGCGCGGCCCAGGCGTCAAATGCAGCGGCCCCCGTCCACTTCCATGGCAACGCCGGTGATCATGCTGGCTTCATCCGAGCACAGATAACAGGCGGCGTTGCCCATATCCTCTGGCGTGGAAAAGCGGCCGATTGGGATCGAGGACAGGAATTTTTCGCGGACATCTGGATTGTCGTCCCCCATAAACGACTTCAGCAGCGGCGTTTCACCGGCCACCGGGCAGAGTGCGTTTACCCGCACGCCAAATGGGGCCAGTTCGACGGCCATCGATTTGGTGGCTGTCAGCATGAACCCTTTGGAGGCGTTGTACCATGTCAGGTTCGGGCGCGGGCTAAGCGCGGCGGTGGAGGCCACATTCAAGATAACCCCGGTGCCACGTTTGCGCATCTGAGGCACCAGTGCACGCGCGGTCAGGTAGACGGATTTCGCGTTGACCGCCAGCACGCGGTCGAACTCGTCATCTTCAACCGTTTCCATAGGCATCGGCATATGGGTGACACCCGCGTTGTTCACGAGGATGTCCACCGGGCCAAGGTCCGCCTCCGCCTGTTCTATCATCGCGGCTACGCTTTCGCGGTCTGCGACATTGACCGTGCAGGCGGTCTGGCCGAGCCGATGGGCCACATCTTGCGCGCCGCCTGCGTTGATGTCGGCTACCAGGACGCGGGCGCCCTCCGCCACAAACTTCTCCGCGATGCCGATGCCAAAGCCAGAGGCCGAACCGGTGACAATTGCGATTTTGTCTTGCAAGCGCATGGGGTGTCCTTTCGTTTTGTCTTGCCTAGCAGGCAGGTGCGTTGACCGTAAAGGTCGATCAAGGGGCGCTGCCCCTCTTGGCCTTTGGCCAATTCACCCCGGGATATTTTGGAACAAAGGAAGCGAGAACCTTAGCAACCTTCCTTTGTTCCTAAATATCCCCGCCGGAGGCTCCGACGCTGCGCCCATTGGTGCGGCCTGGGCCGTGTTAGTCCCCGCCGCCTTTTTCCAGGGCAATTTGGAAGGCGGGGCGGGCGGCGATCTGTGACACGAAGTCAGCGAGTTTTGGGTAGGTTTCAGCCATGCCGTATCGCGTCATGATCTGGGCCGGGAAGCTGAGCATGATGTCGGCGGCGGACAAGTTGTCGAGCACAAAATGGCCGCTGTCCCGCAGGCGGTTTTCCATGAAGGAGAAGGTGTTCTTCAGTTCTGAACTTATACGCGGTTGCAATGGTTCTGCCGCGTCGCCGAGATACCCGGTGTAGAGTTTCAGCAAGATCGGGGTCATGGCCGAGCCTTCGGCAAAGTGCATAAGTTCCAGATGTTCGAAATAGGCAGGCGTTCCGACGGCCGGGATCATTTCAGGCGCGAAACGGGTGCACAGCACGTCCGTTATTGCGCCGCTTTCCGCGATGATCTGCCCATCCAGTTCCAGAAGCGGCGATTTGCCCAAAGGGTGGCGCGAGCGGAGGTCTTTTGGGGCAAGGTTGGTCTTTATGTCGCGTTCATATCGGATGATCTCGTAAGGCGTGCCAATTTCTTCGAGCAGCCACAGAATACGGAGCGATCGGGAGCGGGCGAGGTGATGGATTTTGAGCATGTGGGGCCTTTGGTTTTGCGTCCAGCTTAGAGCGCAAGGCGGCGAGTGCAATTGCTAGATTGCAGGTGTTGGACCCGGTTATCCGTCTTTGTCGCTTGGAATGCCTTCGATCGTGCGGATGCCCGCCAACCGAGCAAAGCGGCCAAGCTCTGCGGCCAGTTTGTCAAAGCGCGCGCGCGTCCATTTCACGCGCGGCTCAGGCCAGAAACCGGTCACCCACATCACATCTTTGGCGCGGTCGGCCTTGACCTCAATCCGGCCCACAAATCGCGCGCCTTCCAGAAGCGGGTAGACGTAGTATCCCCAGCGGCGCTTGGCGGCGGGGACAAACATCTCGTTGGTGTAGTCGAAACCGAAGAGCCGTTTTAGTCGCACGCGGTCGCGGATGGCGGGGTCGAACGGGTTGATGATGCGCAGGCGGGCGGTGGGGTCGGTCACGTCGGCCACTCGGTCGGCAATGTCCGGCAACGCGAGGGCCGCAACCCAGGTGCGTTCTGCGGTTTCAACCTCAACCGGCACAAGCCAGTTCTGCGCGTCGAGCCAGGCGCGGCATTCAACCGCGCTCATCGCTTCCCAAAAGCGTTGGATTTCACCAGGGGCTGCGACCCAGAGCCGGTCGAGGGCGGCGCGGTTGAGCCAGTCGACCATGGTTGTGTCGGTGTGTTCTGCCGCGCGCAGATCGCTGGGGAAAACGCGTTCCGGCAGGTTGTAGTGTTTGACGAAATTCTCGCGGAAACAGGTGGCCAGATCGCCTGCGTACCACATCTGGTCGAGCGCCTTTTTGTGGGGCGGGCGGGCCCACATTTCACGCGGGCCTTCGATTTTTGTATCAAATGCATGGGTGGACAGCGCGCCTTCGTCTGCGATGCGGTTGCGGATGTCGCGCACGGCTTCTTTGGCCAGCCCGGTGCGATACCAGTCGGAGTTTGATACCTTCGCGCCAAGCCTGCAGAACTGGCGCTGCCAGTAGGGCAGAAACTCCATCGGGATCAGGCTGGCGTCGTGGGTGAAGTGTTCGAAAATCGAGCGGTCGCGGCCTAAGAGCGGCCAGAGCTTGCCTTCGCGAAAGTTCTGGTTGCGGGTCCAGATGATATGATTGTGGGCGCGGGTGACATTACGGATGGTGTCGATTTGCAGAAATCCCAGATCACGGATGATCTGCGCCACATCAAGCGCACCTGTAGGCGTCGGTGAAAGTCCCGTGGCCGCGAGCCAAAGCCGGCGCGCGGTTCGGTTATCAATCCGCATGAGCGGCGAGCATATCAGCCCGCAAATCGTCTGGGACCGCCATGGCTTTACGCGTGTCGAGGTTCATCAGGACAAGGCTGAAGACGCTTTCGAACACCATGTCCTCACCCTTGTAGAACCGGTGCGTGACCTGCGCGGACTTGCCGCCGATCTTGTCGAGCGTAGAGCGGACTTGCACGTGGTCGCCTACGCGCAACTCTCTGTAATAGCTTGAATTTGCGCCCACCACTGCGAAGGCCAGTCGCCGCCCCGTTAGCACATCGTCGCGGGTCAGACCCCAGGCGTCCTGGATCATGAAGCCGCCGTCAGAGCAGCCGTCGATGTAGCGGGCGATGTTCATATGGCCGTAAAAATCGCAGTCCGATTGACGGACGGTAAAAGCGTGGCTGTCGATGGCGTTGGTCATGCGGATTGTTTCTCTGGCAGTTTGGGTGCGGCGGCGATGAGGCTGCGGGTATAGTCGTGATCGGGGCTGTCGAAAACCCGGCTTGTGGGGCCTTGTTCGACGATCTTTCCGGCTTTCATCACCAGGACGCGGTCAGTGATCGACCGGACCACGGAAAGGTCGTGGGAGATGAAGAGATAGGTCAGGCCGTGGGTCCGGGATAATTCCGCCAGCAGATCGAGGATTTGGGCGCGAATGGACACGTCCAGCGCGCTGACGGCCTCATCCAGAATGATCAGTTCGGGTCGGATGATCAGGGCGCGCGCGATGGCGATGCGTTGGCGTTGGCCACCTGAAAATTCATGGGGATATTTGTCTGCGTCCTCGGGCGTCAGCCCCACGGCTGTCAGGGCTTCGGCCACTTGGGCCGTGACATCAGCCGGGCGCGTGTCCAGCAGATGAAAGGGCTCTGACACCAGGCGGGAAACCTTGTGGCGGGGGTTGAAGCTGCCGTAGGGGTCCTGGAACACCACCTGCATTTTGCGCCGCACTGCGCGGTTTGGATGTTTGCCGGTAAAGACCGGTTCACCGCCGAGCAAAATCTCACCGCCCTGGATTTCTTCCAGACCGAGGATGGCGCGTGTGAGCGTGGACTTGCCGCACCCGCTTTCCCCTACTAGGCCAAGGCTTTCCCCCTTTCGCAGGGTAAAGGACACCCCGTTCACGGCGCGAAAGAGACCGGGTTTGGACCACAGTTTGGTGCGCGGCGGCGTATAGTCTCGGGTCACGTTGTTGACCGTAAGCAGCGGCGTTTCCTGCGCCCCTGCCGCCCGGTCTGGCTGGTGGGTGGAGGCCGCGAGCAACGCTTTGGAGTAGGGGTGCTGCATATGGTTGAACAGGTGCTCCGTGGCTCCGCTTTCCACGACGCGGCCCTTTTGCATTATGTAGATGTGGTCGGCCATGTCGTGGACCACGGCCAGGTCGTGGGTGATCATCAGCAGACCCATACCATCTTCGCGGACAAGGCGTGTCAGCAGGGTGAGGATGCCGGCCTGCGTTGTTACATCCAGCGCGGTGGTGGGTTCATCGGCAATCAACAGTTTTGGCCGCAAGGCAATGGCCATGGCGATGCAAACGCGCTGGCGTTGGCCGCCCGACATTTCATGGGGGTATCGTGTCAACGGGAAACGGTCGGCTGGCAGTTCCACCCGGTCGAGGGCTGCTCGCGCGCGGGCCATGGCCTCAGCCTTGGGGACGTTCTCGTGGATCAGGATCGCCTCTGCCACCTGATCGCCAATGGTTTTGACCGGGTTCAGCGCGGTCATCGGTTCCTGAAAGATCATTGATACGTCGTTGCCACGCAGGGCGCACATGTCTGTCTCTGACGCAGTGAGGATGTCGGTTTTGTCCAAGTGGACGGCGCCCGTTGTCACGGATCGCGGCGGCAAAAGTTGGGTTATTGCATAGGCGGTCATGGATTTGCCGGAACCGGATTCACCTATTACGCCCGCAATTTGGCCAGCGTACAGTGTGAGGCTGACGTCGTGCAGGATCGGGGTTTGGCCGATGTTCAACGACAGGTTTTCGACGCGCAACAGGGTCATCGAGCATCCCTTCGGATGCGCGGATCCAGCAGATCGCGCAGGCCGTCGCCCAACAGGTTGAGCCCAAGCACGGTGAAGACGATTGCAAGCCCGGGAAACAGGGCCATGTGCGGGGCGAAGGAGATCATTGTTTGACTGTCAGCCAGCATCCGCCCCCACGACGGGGTCGGCGGTTGCGCGCCAAGACCCACGTATGACAGGCCCGCTTCGGCCAGGATGCCCAGCGAAAACTGGATCGTGCCTTGGACGATCAGCAGGTTCGCGACGTTGGGCAGGATGTGTTCCATTGATATGCGCGCCGGGCCTTTGCCTGCCACGCGCGCGGCCAGAATATAGTCCCGCTGCCACAAGCTGAGCGCGGCGCCACGGGTCAGGCGGGCAAAGACGGGTATGTTAAAGATGCCGATGGCGATGATCGCGTTCAGCGCGGACGGCCCGAAAATTGCAGTGATGAGGATGGCGATCACGAGGCTGGGAAACGCGAAGACCAGATCATTGGTGCGCATGATGACCTCATCAAGCGGTCCGCCCCGGTTTGCGGCGGCTGTCAGGCCAAGTGGCACACCGGCGATCATGCCAATGCCTACGGCAACCACAGCCACCGCGATGGATGTGCGGGCGCCGACCATGATCATCGACAGGATATCACGGCCGAAATGGTCGGTGCCCAGCAGGTACCCTTCGGACAGCGGCTTTTTCAGCTTGTTCACGATGTCGACCGTGGTGTGGTCGTGGGGTGTGTAGAGGAAAGAGATCAGCGCAAGTGCTGTGAAGAAGGCGGTGAGGAGCGCACCAAGGATAAGGTTTTTTGAGGTCAGCATCGCACCACCCACAGCCTACCAACCCCAACGGCCCGGCGCGATAGCGCCATGCCCGACCTCCCCCCCGGGAGGGCATATTGCAACAAAAGCCGGGCGCGCTCAGGGTTTGGTTCCTTAACGAAACCTCTCACCCGGCTGCACGGCCTCCCTAGGTCGGGCATGGCGCTATCGCGCCTATGTTGCAATGCGCTCATCGCCCGGTCCTCAGACGCGGGTCGACCCAGGCATAAGCCAGATCCACCGCGAAATTCACTACGATCACTGCAAAGACCAGCAGCATCACCACACTTTCCACCACAATCAGGTCGCGCTGGCTGATGGATTGAAAGATCAGCCGCCCGAGACCCGGCAGATAGAATACCTGTTCGATGATGATCCCACCGGCAATGAGGAAGGCAAATTGCAGCCCGATAATGGTCAAAACGGGGATCATCGCGTTGCGCAGGGCGTGTTGCCACAACACTTGCCCCCTTGTCAGACCCTTGGCGCGGGCGGTGCGGATATAGTCCTCCCCCAAGGTATCAAGCAGGGCCGACCGCATCACGCGGGCCAAAATGGATGCTTGCGGGAGGGCCAGCGCCACGGCGGGCAAGGTCAGCGCTTTCATCGCCGCAAACGGGTCTTCCCAGCCCGGAAATCCACCGGCGGAGAACCAGCGAAGGTTAATCGCAAAAACCAGCACCATCAGCATGGCAAACCAGAAGTTGGGGATCGCCACGCCCAGTTGGGTCAGACCCATCACGCAGACGTCTGCAATGGAGCCACGATAAGTTGCAGCAAAAATGCCAGCGGGAATGGCAATCAGCGTACTGAGCGTCAGGGCGTAAAGAGCCAGCGGCAATGATATCCACAGCCGGTCCCCGACCATTTGGGCAACAGGTGTGCGGTACGTGTAGCTGGTGCCCAGATCGCCGCCCAGCATCCCGGATACCCAACTGAAATATCGCTGCCAAAGCGGTTGATCGAGCCCGAGTTCCGCCCGCAACGCAGCCAGCGTGTCTTCCTGCGCGTTGATGCCCAGCATGAAAGCGGCTGGGTCGCCGGGCACAACTTCTACGGTCAAAAAGATCACTGCGGAGGCCGCGATGAGCGACAGGACAAGGGATTGCAATCGTAACAACGCGTATCGCAGCATGAACAGACGGTAGCGAGCGGGGCGCCCGGATGCCAGACCCCATTCGCGCAGTTGCGGGGGCGTCTGGCTTGGCGTAGAGATTCTGCCATGGGTTGCAGATTGGTTTTGTTGATTTTCATTGTATTTGCGGCGTGGCCGGAACGTGGTCTGACGCAGCATCAGGCATTGGATGGGATGGAGGAGCGCGAGTCCGGTCAGGCCTACGCCCGGTCGATCCGTTTTACCGGGGTCCAATCTGACATCGCCTATTTCGATCCGACCCGCCCACCGCCGCCGTTTGAGACCCGCGAGACCCCGCGCAGCGAAGACAGTACGAACGGCGAAGTGCGGATCAGCAACGACAGCGGCCGGGGCATAATGATCGTGATCACCAGCCTTTTGGTGCTGGGTGCGGTGTTCCTGTTTGTACAGTTCGGCGGCCGCCTGCCGGTGGCGTTTTCCCGCGCGCCATCTGATGGAGACGCAAACAGCGAGTCGCGACGGTCTGTTGGCGGTAGCGACGACGGTCATGCCTTGCCAGCGAGCCTTGAGGCGATCCTAGGCATTGGCGACCGCAAGCTGGCGCTTGTGACACTTTGCAAGGCGCTGCTTGCGCAGACAATCGCGGCGCAAGGCATCCTTTTTCAACGCAGTTGGACGGACCGGGACGCGCTGCGCCGCGTGCCTGCTGATCTGGACGGGCGCGGTGCCTTGCAGGAGCTGGTTTATGCCAGCGAACGGGTTCAGTTTGGCGGGCGCGAGGTGAGCGAGCAGGAGTTTCGCGACCATCTTGATCTGGTACAGCCGATCTGGCGGGCGGCGGCCCCATGACAGACACGACCACACCGGGCGATGCGCCACGCCGGATTGGTCCTGAGCGGATCATCATTGGGGTTTTGGTTGTGCTGGTGATCGGCGCGATGGTCTATATGTCGTCGCAGCGCCAGCAAGCGTTGCGCAGCTCCCCCGCCGGGCTCGACGGGTTGCGGACCTGGTTGGTGACCGAAGGGTTGAGCGCGCAGAATTTCACCGGCGGTTGGCCGCTTGATGAGGATGAGATTGGGCTGAATATCCTGCCGCTTTATGACACGCAGCTTAACAACCCGCGCACCGCGCCAACGACGCAAAAAGAGTTGATTTTACAGCAGGATGAGTACGACCTTTCGTCCGCTCAAATCGTCACAAAAGCGCGCCGGGTCAAAACGCTTTTGGTGCTGCCCAAATGGCGCAGCGGGATGCGTTTAACCGGATTGGCGCATCCGTTTCTTTTGGTGGATCAGGCGCGGGTGAAAACCGGGTTGGGGATGTTTTTGGAAGACGGGCCGGTGCAGCTGATCTATGCCCGCCAGCCGTTCACGGAATTTGCCTACGGCGATGACCTGAATGCGGTGGTTTACGCGTCCCAGATGTTCTCTGCGCCGGGCTGCACGCCGATCCTGGGCCATACGGACGCGATGATATTGGGTGAATGTAAGCTGGTTGGCAGCGATGGCGAACAAACCATTCTGATCCTCTCAGACCCTGATTTGATCAACAATCATGGCCTGCGGTTGGGCGACAACGCGTTTATCGTGCGCGATTTTGTCCGCGACATAGCAGACGATCAACAGGTGATCATAGATTACAGTAGACGGTCGTGGCTGACATCTGGCCGCGAAAGGGAACAGCGCGACCGGACGTGGTCTGACCTTGCGCGGTTTTTCTCACCCCCCTTCACGCTGATGTGGGTAGGGCTGGCGTTGGCCCTGTTGGCCACGCTTTGGCGGTCGGCGGCACGTTTTGGCCCGGTGGCGGGGTCCAAGACCGGGTTGAGCGCGTCCAAAATGATGGCCGTGGGCGCGCGCGCGCAGCTGATGCGGTTGACCAACCAGGACGGCGCGTTGGTGGATGAATACGCCAAGGCGCGGCTCGCCACGACCGCAAACACGCTGTTCGGGCCTGCCCATGGCCGGCGGTTTGCCAGTGCTGAGGCGTTTTTAGGCTATACCAAAAGGCGCCACCCGAACCGCGCCCCGCGCCTTACGCAGGTGCTGAACAATATTGCGGCCATGCCGCCTGGCGCGCCTACCGCGCAGGCCATGGCCGCTGTGACTGATTTAGAAGACATCTTGGAGCAGATCACCGATGACACTCGAGGAATTAAGAGACCGCGCTGACCAGCTAAGGGCCGAGATCGGCAAGACCGTTCTAGGGCAAGAGGACGTGGTGGATATGCTGATCGTGGCGCTTTTCGCGCGCGGACATGTGTTGTTGGAAGGACCGCCGGGCACGGCCAAAACGCTGCTGGCGCGCAGCTTTGCGTCTTCGCTGTCGCTCGATTTCGGGCGCATTCAGTTTACCCCGGATCTGATGCCGGGTGACGTGTTGGGCACGTCCATCTTCAACTTTCAAACCAACGATTTCATCCTGACAAAGGGGCCTGTCTTTTCTGAAGTGTTGTTGTCGGATGAGATCAACCGGGCGCCGCCGAAAACCCAGGCGGCCTTGCTGCAGGCCATGAACGAAAAGATGGTGACCATTGACGGCACGGACCATTCGCTGGGCGAAAACTTTATTGTAGTCGCCACCCAAAACCCGATTGAACAACAGGGCACCTATCCGCTGCCGGAAGCGCAGCTGGACCGCTTCCTGTTCAAAGTGCTGATCGACTTCCCTCCCGAAGATGTGGAGATGGCGATTTTGCAGCAGCACGCGGCGCAACCTGTGGAGGTGGGCAATGAAACCGGCAGCGTGCAACAGGTTTTGGACGCAGCTGCCCTAGCAGAAGCGCGTGCGGTGATCGACGGGATCCTGCTGGATGATGACATTCTGGCTTATATCCTGCGGCTGGTACGCGCCACGCGCGAAACCAACGACATCGCTTTTGGTGCATCGACACGTGCCGCAGACGCGCTGGCGGGTGCCACGCGGGCGTCTGCGGCAATTGCCGGACGGGATTTTGCGATCCCCGACGACGTGAAGCGGCTTTATATCCCTGCGCTGCGTCACCGGATTGTGCTGGGCCCGGCGGCAGAGCTCGAAGGCAGATCTTCTGACATAGTGCTGGAAAATATCCTGAACCAGATCGAGGCCCCCCGCTGATCCGTCCATCCCGCAGATTGCTGGCGCTGGCTATCGGTGTGCTGGTGCTGACCGTGCTGGCCGCCGTGGCGGGCGGGGCTGCACGTGATATTGCGCTGGTGCCCTGGGCACTTTTGGCGCTGGCAGCGGCTGGCGATCTGGTGCTGTCGCTGGGGCGGCGCAGGCAGGCGCCGATCCATGCCATACCGGGCGAGGTCTTTGTCGGCGAAGATGTGACCCTGACGCTGACAGACGGGTCCGCCCATCCCGGGCAAAAGGCGCGGTTTGACTGGCCTGACGGGCTTGATGGCCCGGCAGAGGTGGACTTTGGCCCGGTCGGTCCTAACGGTGCCTCCGTGGAGGTTCCGCTGCGCGCTGCGCGGCGCGGGGTTTGGGAATTGAGCCATGTGTGGCTGTTCTGGCCTTCGCGGTTCAAGCTGTTTGAATTTCTGCCGAAACTGGCGCTTGGTGCCGAGGTGCGCGTGGTGCCCAACATCCGGTTGGTCCAATCCGGGCAACTGACCGCCAAGGTGATCAGCACGCTTTTTGGTATGAAAGAAAACCGTGCCATCGGGGATGGATCGGAATTTCATCAGTTGCGCGATTTTGTGCCGGGCATGGACGTGAAATCCATCGACTGGAAACGGTCAGCCCGCAAACGCGCGCTGGTGGCCAAGGAACTTCGCGCGGAACGCAACCACCACGTTATTCTGGCCATCGACAACGGGTTTTTGATGCGTGAGGAAATCGCGGGCATGCCCAAGATCGACCACGCTATGACGGCTGCATTGGCCATCGCCTGGGCCGCAGTTTTGGGTGGCGATCTGGTGGGACATTATGCCTACGACGTGCAGCCCCGGTCTTTTGCCAAGCCCGAGGCCGGGCGCGCCGCCTTTATCCGCCTGCGCAGTTGGGCGGCGGAACTGGAATATATGGGTCGTGAAACCAATCACACGCTGGCCCTGACAGAGTTGAACGCGCGCACGCCGAAGCGCAGCCTGATCATCATTTTCACCGACTTCGTGGATACAGTATCGGCGGAGTTGATGGTGGAAAATATCTCCAACCTCGCCAAACGGCACCTGATCATCTTTGTGGCCATCCGTGACCCGGATATGGAAGCAAGGCTGGAAGAGGCGCCGCAGACGATGTCTGAGGTATCCACCCTGGTGGCGGTGAACCAGTCAGTGTCTGAACGCCGTCTGGTGCTGGAAAGGCTGACGCGCCTGGGTGTGACGGTCATCGACGCCGCACCGACGCAGGTTACCGGGCGGCTGATCTCTGCCTATCTGGAGATCAAGGAAAGGGAACTGATCTGATGCAAGACGCCCGCAGCATCCGATCAGCCCGCTTTCGCGAAGAACGGGAAAAGGATTGGACCCGGCTGGAAGAGCTGGTGACCAAGGCGGAACGCGGAGGCGTTCAGTCCCTGCGGTTTTCTGAGGCGCGCGATCTCGCCTCGCTCTACCGTCAGGCCACCACGTCGCTGGCGATTGCCCGTGAAATATCACTCGATAGAGCCTTGTTGGAGTATCTGGAGGCGCTGGCCGCCCGCGCCTACCTGAGCGTCTATGCGCCGCAAGAACGGCTCGGCGGGTTGATCGGACGCTTTTTTGCAAAAAGCGGGCCGCAAGCCATGCGCCGGTCCTGGATCTTTATCCTGGCCGGGTTCGCCTGCATGGGGCTGGGGGCGCTGGTGGGCTATCTGCTCTATCTGGAAAGCAACGACTGGTACTATGTCTTTGTGCCGTCGGGCCTGTCGGGTGGGCGGGGGCCTGATGCCTCCACCGCGTATCTGCGGTCGATCATCTATGACGCCAGCCCGTCCGCTGTGGGATTGGGCGCGTTTGCAAGCTATCTGTTTTCCCACAACACGCGGATTGCAATTTTTGTCTTCGGTCTTGGCGTTTTTGCCTGTGTGCCCGCGATTTTGCTGACGTTTTACAACGGGCTGATTTTCGGGGCGTTTCTGGCGTTGCACGTGGATCGGGGTCTGGGCTGGGACATCGGCGGTTGGCTGTCGGTGCACGGTGTGACCGAGCTGTCAGCGATCTGCATCGCCTGCGGGGGCGGGTTGCAGCTGGGGGCCGCGATCCTGTTTCCCGGCCAGAACACCCGGAAAGAGGCCCTGCGATTGGCCGGACGCGATGCGGTGAAGCTGGCCATTGTGGCGGCCCTGATGCTGTTGGTGGCCGCGCTGCTGGAAGGATTTGCCCGGCAACTGATACAGGACATGCCCACGCGTTACGTCGTGGGGTGGGGGATCGGGTCATTGTGGCTGGCCTGGTTCGTGCTGGTGGGCAGGCAGTCATGACAGACACGAAACCCCAGACCCGGCGCCAACGCCGCGCGGCCCGCCGCGCCGAGCGTGAAGCCGCAGCCGCCCGCGTCATGCCGCCCGAAGGTGTGCCACTGCGGTTGCCGATTGCAGGTGTGGGTGTCCGGCTGGGGGCGCAGATCACGGATATTCTGATCACCGGTGTGGCAGCGATTGCCCTTGTGATCTTGCTCTCCATGCTGGACATCACCGGCCCAAACACGTTGTCGGCCATAGCCGCGCTGATCTTTTTCACCATTCGCGTGCCGTATTACGTGATGGCGGAACTTGCCTGGAACGGCCAAACGCTGGGCAAGAAATTCATGAAGATCAAGGTGGTGGCCCACGACGGGGGGCCATTGACGACCCATGCCTTGGTGTTGCGCAATATCATGAAAGAGGCGGAAGTGTTCCTGCCCGGCACCTTGATCCTGACGCTGACCCAGGCGAACCCGATTGCGTCCTGGATCAGCCTGGCGTGGGTGACCATGGCGCTGATCATTCCGCTGACAAACCCGCATCGGATGCGGCTGGGTGATATGCTGGCGGGCACCCATGTGGTGTTCCTGCCAGTGCCGATCTTGTTGAAGGATCTGGCCCAAGCACCCGTGCAGGCGACATATGCAAAGAAAGAGCGGTTCCCGTTTTTACAGCATCACTTGGAACACTACGGCCGGTTTGAATTGCAGACCCTGGAGGCGTATCTGCGCGCCCAGGGGCGGGCTAATAGTGCGACAATGGCCAAACGCAACCGGGAAACGGCCGCCACCATCGTGGATCGCATCCGCAAGAAAATCGATTATGCCGAAGTGATCGATGAAAAAGATCACGTCAGCTTTTTGCAGGCCTTTTACAAAGCTCAGCGTGCGCACTTGGAGCAACGCCAGCTATTTGGCGACCGGCGAGATGACAAACACCATGCTGCTGCGCAGGATTGATTCCATTCGGCCCCTTGGCAGCAGGCATGTTTTGGCCATACGTTGGTAGCTATCACGGATATACATCTGTGACAGGGCAGATATTTCAATTCATGAGGTTACAAAATGACAGCCATTAGCGATCCCGCGCAAAAACCGCCGTTGGGCGTGAATGGTATTGTTGGGGAGAGTTTCTCGATCCTGTTCGGAAATTTCATCAACGTCATGCTGTTAGGATTTGGAGGCGCATTTTTAGGCTATTTGATCAACGGCTTAATGGTGGGTTTCGAAGTTGCCGCAGGTGTCGACGACGGAACAGGATTTGTGAACGCCGGGCCGGTGCCGATCATAGCCTCATCGCTCGTAAACCTGGCGGTTTATGGTTTGGTGACAGGCATGCTGGTGCAACTGGCCTATGACGCAAAACTTGGGCGCTCAAACAGCTTTGGCACCTATTTCAACTCGGCCCTGCCAGCCCTTATCCCAATTGCGGTTTTGTCGGTGGTTGTAGCGATCCTGATGGCTGTTGGCATGCTGGCGCTGATTGTTGGCGGGCTTTGGGTATATGCGGTTTTCTATGTGGTAATCCCGGCCTGCGTTATCGAACGCGCGGGCTTTGGTGCCATGAGCCGAAGCGTTGAACTGACCAAAGAATATCGATGGCCAATTGTCGGGCTTTTCATCGTGGTCATGATCATGTCCGCTATTATCCAGATGGTTGTAGCCTTCATCGGTGGCGCGGCAATTGCCACGCTGGCATCCGGCGGCTTTGGCGCGATCCTGCTGGGTGTTTTCCTGTCGCTAATCACCGGACTTGGTTACGCCTATGGCGGGATCGCTGTGGCGCTGGTGTACGCCCGGCTGCGCGAGATCAAAGAAGGCGTGGACGTCGACCAGATTGCATCCGTGTTTGACTGATACGCAGTGACAGTGGCGGCTGAACCGGCGCGTAAGGTGCCGCTGGGCGTCGGGCATATTGTGTCCGCCGCATTCGGCATATTTTTCCGCCAGTTCTGGCGGGTGCTACTGCTGTCGGTGGTTGGTTCCATTCTGCTTTTACTGCTGACCCGGGGAATTGTCTGGTTGCAGGTAGCTGATATTCTGGGGCGTACAATTAGCTTTGCAAGCAACGGCACGATACAAGGCATTGTGGTGATGGTTGCCACGTTCACAGTTTTGGGGACTGTGGGCGGCATTCTTGCGCGGATCGCCCATGATGCTTATCGCAAACGACCGGTCACTGCCCTGCGATATATCGGGTCGACCCGATACACCGTCTTGCCGATTTTTTCGTATCTATTTGTGGTCATCATTCCGTTTCTGATCCCACCAATGGAGTTGCCGGAATACGCCGAGATTGCAGTAGTCTTTGCAATTGTTGCCTGGGTGATCTTTGTTGCCTGCGCGCTGTTTGTGGCAATTCCGGTGGCTATGGTCGAACGGACAGGCCGCAATTCCCTGAAACGCAGCATCAGCCTGACCAAAGGTTACAGGCTGGGGATTTTTGGGCTGCTGATCATAGCATTTTTTGTGATGACGCTGATTTCGATCGTAAGCGGTTTTGTGGTCGCTGCTGCGTTTTCATCCGCAGCTTTCCGCGGCACGACGTCGGTGTTTTTCTACCTGTTGATCGGTGGTGTTGCCTACCTTGGTATGGTCTTTGGATTTGCCTACATCGCCATCGTCTCAGGCCTGGTTTACACCCGCCTGCTGCAGATCAAAGAGGGTCTGGGATCGGACGAAATCGCGTCGGTTTTTGATTAAACCGAAAGCAGGCAGGCGACCGGGGTGTCCCGGTCGCCGCCAGTTTTATTCCCAGCTAACGCCGGTAAGATCAGTTGCCTGTGTCGGCGCGTCTTTCCAAAGGCCCTTCAGGCCAACCTTTGCCACGGTTGGAGTGGCCAGTTGGAAGAGATAGCCGTTCACATAATCGTCCGAGATCGTTTTCTGTGCTGTTGCCAGCATGGCCGCCCGTTTGTCCGGGTCGGCTTCCAGATTCAGGTCCGTGATCAGCTTTTGGAAGTCCGCGTTGTCGTACTGAAAATAGTAGTCCGGCCGTGCGTAGATGCCGATGTCCATCGGCTCTGTATGGCTGACAATGGTCAGGCCGAAGTCTTTGCCGCGGAACACTTCTTCCAGCCATTGCGCCCATTCTAGGTTGGAGATTTCTGTCTCGATCCCAACGGCGCGCAACTGTGCCGCGATGATCTCACCGCCGCGACGGGCGTAAGACGGCGGTGGCAGTTTTAGCGTGGTGGTAAATCCGTCGGCAAATCCGGCCTCCGCCAGCAGCTTCTTGGCCAGTTCCGGATCGTATTGAGAGCCAGCCGTCAGGTCCACGTAAGCCGGGTTATGCGGGGCGAAATGGGTGCCAATCGGCGTGCCCAACCCAAACATGGCGCCGTCGATAATGGCTTGCCTGTCTATGGCGTGGGCGATGGCCTTGCGCACCTTCACGTTGTCCAAAGGCGGCATCTTGTTGTTGGTGGACAGGATCGTCTCACCCTCTGTGTTGCCGACGATCACTTTGAAGCGGGGGTCCGCCTCAAACTGTGGAAGGTTTTCAGGGGCTGGGAAGCCCGCAAAAGCGTCGATATCTTCGGCCATTAGGGCTGCAAAAGCCGCTGTTGGGTCCGAGATGAATTTGAAGGTTGCAGCCTCCAACGCGGGTGCGTCGCCCCAGTAATCGTCATTGCGCACCAGTTCGATCTTGTCGCCCTGCACCCAATTGGAAAACTTGAAGGCGCCGGTGCCGATGGGAGTCTGTTTGATGCCTTCAATGCTCTCGGGCGCCACGATCACAGCGTCGCCCCAGGCCATGTTGAACAGGAAGCTGCCGTTCGGTGCGGAAAGCGTGACCTTTACGGTTTTTGCGTCCACGGCTTCCACATTCTCAATGCCGCCAAAGAGCGCTTTTTGGGCGTTGGCGCTGTCCTCGGCGCGGGCGCGGTCGAGTGAGAACTTAACGTCGTCGGCAGTCAGGTCGGTGCCGTCGTGGAATTTCGCGCCCTCAACCAGATTGAAAGTGTAGGTCAGGCCGTCGTCGGAGATGTCCCAGGACCGGGCGAGGCCCGGCACCACTGATCCGTCTGCGGCGAAGCGGGTCAGCCCCTCGAAAACGTTGGAATAAAGCACGCTGTCGATGGCACCTGCCGCAGCAGAGGTCGGGTCAAGGTGCGGTGGTTCAAGCTGGATAGCGATGGTCAGATCGCTTTTGGCAAGCGCGCTGGATGCCAAAAGCACAGCGGCGGCCGTGGTCACGGAACGCAGGAACGTCATGGGTGTCTCCCGAAAGGTTGGTGGCAGTTAACTAATGGTGCGCGAAAAAGGGGTGTGGGATCAAGGGTAACCCTACGCGGCCCGCGCCTGCATACATTGCCGCCCGTCCGGGCCGCGAACCCAGAGGGCCACACCGGTGTCGTCCAGCCGGGCGCAAAAATCGGCTGCTTCGAAATCAAAGAGCGGCGCTGTGGCGCGGAATTTGAAGTGTTTGAGCCCGCCCAGCAGGCCGTCCGCCAGGTGGATCAGGTGTTGGGCCAACAAGGGGCCGTGCACCACCAGGCCGGGGTAGCCTTCCACATCACAGGCGTAATCCCGGTCATAGTGGATGCGGTGACCGTTGAAGGTCAGCGCGGAGTAGCGGAACAGTTCCGTTGTGGTGAACCGGCGTTGGGTTGCGATGGTTTCATCAGTCGCGGCGACAATTGGTTTTGCAGTGCCTGTGGCCGCTGCGTCTGGACGGTAGATCAACGACTGGGTTTCGCGCAGGCAAATTTCACCGGACTGCGTGATTTCATGGGCTAGGGTCACAAGCGCGAAGTTGCCGGAATTGCCGGATTTCTGGTCGATCTTTTCCACGCGGCTTGTTTTGTCTGCCTCCCGACCAAGGGCCATTGGGGCGTCAAACCACAGCTCCCCACCAGCCCACATGCGGCGCGGAAAGCCTAAATCGGGGATGAATTCACCCACGCGGGGATGGCCGTCGCGCCCAAGCGCGGATTGTGGCATCGCTTCCCAGAAATAGGCGTAGTGCCAGAATGGTGGCAAAGGGTCGCCGGGACCAGGCGCTGGCGCATCAAGGCCGAGCGTCACATGGAGTGCTGCCGCGCGCGCGGGGTCCATTGCGTCGGTGAGTGTCCTGTGGCTAGGTGTCATGACTGGCCCTTAAAGACGAAAACCATGCCGCAACTGAGTGCAATCGACCACCTTGTTCTGACGGTCGCTGATATGGATGCGACGATTGCGTTTTACCGTGCTCTGGGATTGACGCCAGAAGAATTTGGGGCCGCCGATGGCACGCGCCGTGTGGCCATGGTCGGGCAGGGGTTCAAGTTGAACCTGCACCCCGCCAAGGCGCCTTTTGCGCCCCATGCGGCCACACCCGTTCCGGGGGCTGTGGATGTTTGTTTTAAAAGCGCCGCGCCGCTGAAATCTTGGTTGGAAAGCGGGCTGGATGTGGTTGAAGGCCCGGTCAATCGCACAGGCGCACGCGGGGCGATGATGTCGATTTACCTGCGCGACCCCGATGGAAATTTGATTGAAATATGCAGTTATGACTGAAGTTTTGGCCACGCTGGATCTGAGCCTGAACGCGCTTTGGTTCTGTTTGGGTGCCGTCGCACTTGCCGCGTTTGTCCAGCGGCTTTCCGGTCAGGCCTTTGGCATGATCGCAGCACCCCTTGTGGCGCTGGTCGCGCCCGAATTGCTGCCAGCAGGGCTTTTGTTGCTGGGCATTGTGGTGGGGCTTTCGTCAACGGCGGTGGATTTCTCGGCTATTTCCCGCAAAGAGATCGGACCCGGCTTTTTGGGCCGTGCATTGGGTGCGGTTATTGCGGCAGTGATCGCGGCACGGTTGGCGTCCACAGACATGCTTGCCTTGCTGATCGGGGGGGTGGTGTTGCTTGCTGTGGCGCTGTCGTTGCTGGGGTTGCGAGTGGTCATTCGCCCTTTGACGCTGGTGCTTGCTGGTTTGGCGGCTGGGATCATGGGGACACTGACAGCCATCGGGGCGCCACCGATGGCGATGCTTTACCAGTATGAACCCGCCAAGCGCGCGCGGGCGATGCAAAACGCGTTCTTCTTTTGGGGCATGTGCGTCAGCGTGTTGGCGCTGTGGTGGCAGGGGCTGGTGACAGGCATGCATCTGGTGTTTGCAGGGACCATGTTGCCAGCGATCGCGCTGGGATTGATCGCCTCCATGCCGGTAGCCAAACGGCTAGAACGCCAAACGGTGCGGCCTTACGCCTTAGGCTTGTCGGCGGTGGCCGCTATCGTTTTGATCGTGCGGTCCGTTTAACCGTTGACGATAGTGCGTGTCGGGAAAGGTATGTCGATCCCACCCTTGTCGAAGGCATCCTTCACGCCCCGTTGCAGGTCACACTTCACGTCGAAATAGTCATCGCGTTCGACCCAAGCGCGGACGGTGAAATCCACCGAGCTGTCGCCGAGGTTCGAAACCTTCACAAACGCCTGCGGGTCATCGAGCACGCGATCGTCGGCTGCTAAAACCTTGAAGATCGCCGTTTCTGCGGCTTTCAGGTCGGCGCCATAGCCCACGCCAAACACCAGATCGACGCGACGCCTGTCGTGGAAGGAATAGTTGGTGATCGAGGATCCAAAGACAGCACTGTTGGGGATGATGATCTGCAGGTTGTCGACCGTGGTTAGTTCGGTTGTGAAAAGTGTGATCTCTTTGACCGTTCCCATGCCGCCGGACACGTCAATAAAGTCGCCGACTTTGAAAGGCCGGAAGACGATCAGCATCACACCTGCCGCAATGTTCGAGAGCGTGCCTTGCAGGGCCAGGCCGATGGCAAGTCCTGCTGCACCAATGAGCGCGATCAGCGATGTGGTCTGTATGCCAAACCGGGCCAGTACAAAGATAAAGGCAATGGCAATGATCGTGTAACGCACGATGCTGCCAGCGAAACTGAAGAGCGTTTCGTCGATTTCCTCATATTCGCGGGCATAGGCCACGATCTGCTTTTTCACCCAGCCAGACAGACCAACCGCGACCACGAGGATTGCGCCCGCGAGCACGACATTCCACAAAATTCCGACAAGCCAGACCATGGCGTGTTCTCCTTACTGCACTGCACGGAATTTATGGGTGTTTTGCGGCAGGGAAAAGAGGCAATGGGAATACAGACCGCAGCGGTTGCGATTTGGCGCGCAGGTGGAACAGCTATTTTGAGTTTTATTGCAATGGACAGAAGTTGGGCGGGTCAGCCCGCGAGGCTGTCCATTTTTTTTGCGAGTTTCACGTCCAGATCGCTGAGGCCGTTCACATCGTGAGTGGTCAGCGTCACATGCACCCGGTTGTAGACGTTGAACCATTCCGGGTGGTGGTCCCATTTTTCGGCCCAGAGCGCGGATCGCGTCATAAAGCCGAAGGCATCTGCGAAGTTGGAGAACTTGAACTCCTTTTCGACCGCATCGCGCCCGTCGACGCGGGCCCAGCCGGTGGCAAAGAGCGGGCGCAATTGGGTTTCGTCATTCAACTTCTCGGCCATCGTCTTCTCCTTTGACTTTGCGGAACGGCCCGTAGGCAGTCATCACTTCTATTTCTTCATCTATCGCGTCTCGTTCGGCATCCAAGTAACGCGCAATGGCGTCACGAAAACCTGGGTCCGCAATCCAGTGCAGGGAGTGCACCGTGCAGGGTAAGTAGCCGCGGGCAAGCTTGTGTTCGCCCTGCGCGCCCGCCTCCACCCGGTCGAGCCCGTGTTCGATGGCGTAGTCGATGGCGCGGTAGTAGCAGACCTCAAAATGCAGGCAGTCGTGGTGTTCGGTGCAGCCCCAGTAGCGCCCGTAAAGGCAGTCGCGCCCAATCAGGTTCATGGCGCCGGCAACCCAGCGCCCTTCGCGTTCGCACAGCACCAAAAGGATGTCGTCGCGCAAAACCTCCTGCGCGTGATCAAAAAATTCGCGGGTCAGGTAAGGGGAGCCCCATTTGCGCGCCCCGGTGTCCTGATAAAAACGCCAGAAGGCATCCCAGTGTTCGGGTTCGATCTGATCACCGGTAAATTCGTGGATTGTACCGCCAAAGGCATTGGCGCTACGCCGTTCCTTGCGGATGTTCTTACGTTTGCGGCTGCTCAGGTCCGACAGGAAGGCGTCGAAATCTGCGTAGTTGCGATTGTACCAGTGGAACTGTTGGCTGGTGCGGTGCAGCAGGCCGATCTCTTTGCCTGCCGCGACCTCTGCTTCGGTACAAAACGTGATGTGAAGGCTCGACACCTCGTTTTGCGCGGCCAGCTGGACGGCGCCTTGGGTCAGGGCGGATGTGGCGAACATCTCCAGCCCCGGGCGGGTCAAAAAGCGGCGGCCTGAGGCAGGTGTGAACGGGACCGAGACCTGAAGTTTCGGGTAATACTGGCCGCCTGCGTTCTCGTAAGAATACGCCCAGTTGTAGTCAAAGATGTACTCACCCTGGCTGTGGGATTTGGCGTAGCAGGGCATGACGCCGATCAATTGGCCGTCACGGCGTGCCAGGATATGGCGTGGCTGCCAACCGGTGCCGGGGCCGACGGAGCCGCTGTCTTCAAGCGCCTTTAGAAACCGGTGGGTGGTGAACGGGTCGCGGGCGCGGGCGCCATCGGCCACTTCCGGGCAGGCGCAGGCGTCCCAATCGCTTTGCGCGACCTGGTCGAGCCCGCCGATTACGGTGACTTCTACCTCTGCCTGTCCGTCCATGGGGATCAATCTGTAGGTTAAGGACGCAGGGTCAAGGCAGTCCCGCCTGTTGCGGGGGGATTTGGGCCAGATATCCCTCGAAGGTGATGTTATGGGCGACTTCGCGCACCATACGTTCCTGATTTTCTGACTTTACGGTCCAGCATAAGATCGCGCCGCCGTTTTGCACCACTTCAGCCAAGCGTGGGTTTGTGATGTCACCGGCATTGTGGGAAACAAAGCTTGATCCGGTGGATTTGAAATCGCCCATGCGGGCAAGTTCGTGGCGGCGCGCGTCAGGCACATCTGGCCAGTCGTCTTTGTCAAACGGATCGCTGACCAGCCCGCGCGGGATATCAGGGGCGCATTGGGCGCACCGGGCCACCATGTGCGGATTGAAGGACATCAGGGCGACGGCGCCGGTGTACCCTGCCAGCGCGTCGCAGACTGCCTGTTCCATCCCGCTTTCAGCCGGGCCGAGAGTGCCGGATTGATCCTTTAGTTCGATCAAAAGGGGGACACGGCCGCGCACTACCCCCAAAAGATCGGCCAGCGTCGGGATGGTTTCGGTCCCCCAGGTGAGCCGGATGGCCGCAAGTTCTGTCGCCGTTCGGTCGCGAACGGGGCCAATGTCCGGCGTCAGACGGTTCAGCATGTCGTCGTGGAACACCATTGGCACGCCGTCTGTGGACAATTGCAGGTCCACCTCGATCCCATAACCCGCCAAAACCGCCGCCCGCGCCCCGGCCAGAGAATTCTCTGGCCGTCCGGCGCGCGGATCATGCAGTGTGCGGTGCGCAAAAGGGCGCGCCAGGAAATCGGGCGGAAGCGGCGTCACGACAGTTCAAAGATCCCGTCAATTTCCACGGCCACGCCCAGCGGCAGGGAAGAGCTGCCCACAGCGGCGCGAGCGTGTTGGCCTGCCTCGCCCATGACCTCTCCGATCAGGTTGGAAGCGCCGTTGATCACGGCCGGGTGGTCGGTGAAATCTGGCGTGCAATTCACAAATCCACCCAGGCGAACAACCCGTTTGAGCCGGGTCAGGTCGCCGCCACAGGCGGCTTTGACCTGGGCCAGAAGATTAAGCGCGCAAACCTCTGCTGCGTGCTGGCCTGCGGCCACATCCATGTTGTCCCCCAGTTTGCCGATGAGCAGCGTGTCACCTTCTTTTGCGATCTGGCCGGACACATGCAGAATGTTGCCCACTTGCACGTAAGGCACATAGTTTGCGGCGGGTGCTGGGGCGTCCGGCAGGCTGTGGCCGAGCGCTGCGAGTTTTTCTTCGATAGGGTTGGTCATTGGTATCTCCTTTTGGCGGCAAGCTACCCCAGGTGCGGGGGGCTGCAAGGGGGAATTCCATTTGGATTCATATGAAACGCAGTCGCGGACCCGGATCTGGGTTCCGGTGGTCTGCGGCATCCATGTATTCGGGCACGACTTGTGATAGCGGTGTTGCCTTTTTCGCGCTTGGGAAAGATAGGTTGCACATGGAAATGACGGATATGCGCGCGTTGGCGCGCGAGCTTTACGATGCAGCTGTAAGAGCGGCGGACCCGGGGCCGGCGGTTGGGCGCTGGCTGTCGGAGAATTTTCACCGCACCTCTGGGCGGCTTGTGGTGCTGGGGCTTGGAAAAGCGGCGCCTGCCATGGTGCGCGCGGCGCTGGGCGAAGTGCAGGCTGATCACGCTGTTTGCGTCACCAACGCAGAGAATAAGACCGACATTGCCGGCGTAGATGTGATCATCGGCGGCCATCCGGTACCGGATGCGGGCAGCGCTGCGGCAGGCCAGGCCTTGATGGGTGCGGTATCAGACCTTGGGGCAGAAGATCAGGTGCTTGTACTGATCTCTGGCGGGGGGTCAGCCCTGGCTGTGGCGCCGGTGGACGGTGTTTCTGCCGATCAAAAGGCGGACGTGTCGCGCCAGTTGCTGGCGTCCGGGCTGGATATCAATCAAATGAATCTGGTGCGCCAGAACCTTAGCCGCCTGAAGGGGGGCGGTCTGGCCCGCGCGGCTGCACCTGCCCAGGTGACCGCCCTGATCTTGTCGGATGTGATCGGCGATGACCTGTCGATTGTGGCCAGTGGACCCACAACGAAGGCGGCGGGCAGCGCGATGGACGCTCAAGAGGTCCTGAAAAATGCAGGGTTTCTGGCTGACATGCCGCACGCTGTGATCAAAGCGCTGACCAGTGGGAAGGCCACGGTCGCGCAAAATGCGGACAACCATCTGATCGGATCCAACCGGGTCAGCCTGGAGGCGATGGAGACCGCCCACCCCGGCGCGATAATCGTGGATGACGCGCTAACCGGCGATGTCAGTGATGCGTCGGACCGCATTGTGGCGGCAGCTGCGCGGGGACCTGGGGTTTATCTTTTCGGTGGCGAAACGACGGTTCAGATAAAAGGCGACGGTCGCGGCGGGCGCAATCAGGAACTGGCTGTGCGTGTGGCCATGAAGGCGGGGCAAATCCGCCAGCCCTGGGTGTTTTTATCAGGCGGGACTGACGGGCGCGATGGGCCGACCGATGCGGCGGGCGGTCTGGTTGATCCCGGTAGTCTGACCCGAATGCGGTCTGCCGGGGCAGACCCGGATGCCCTGCTGGCAAACAACGACAGTTTTGCAGCGCTGGGTGCATCAAACGATCTGCTTATGACCGGTGGGACCGGCACCAATGTTGCAGATGTGCAGGTTTTGATCGTCGGGTGACGTTTGTTTTTGTGGGCCTGAGATGAGCTTGTCACTTCCCCGTGAAAGGGTAGGCTAGCCGCCAAAGGAGACCGCCAATGTTTCAGAATTTTCAGGCCACCACCTCCCCCGACACAGGGCCAGCACGGCTGGCCGCCTTGCGGGATGCCATAAATACGGCAGGGCTCGACGGCTTTTTGGTGCCGCGTGCGGATGCGCATCAGGGGGAATATGTGACTGCGGCTGACCAGCGGCTAACCTGGCTGACAAGTTTCACTGGTTCAGCCGGGTTTTGCGCGGCCTTGCGCGATGTGGCAGGCGTTTTCATTGACGGACGTTACCGCGTGCAGGTGAAAAACCAGGTGGATCTTGATCACTTTACCCCGGTTCCCTGGCCCGACATCAAACTGGCGGATTGGCTGCGTGAGCAATTGCCCGACGGTGGCAAGGTGGGCTTTGACCCCTGGCTGCATACCCCCGGAGAGATGGACGCGCTGGACGCGGGCTTGAAGGGGTCGGGCATCACCATGGTGGCAACCGACAATCTGGTGGATCAGGTGTGGTTGGATCGCCCGGATCAGCCGAAGGACCCTATGGTGCCGTATCCGGCGCAATTGGCAGGCAAAGATGCCGCCCAAAAACGCGAAGAGATTGCCGCTGAGCTGCGAAAAAATGGTCACACGGCGCTGGTCATGACCCAGCCGGACGCCATAGCCTGGGCGCTGAACACACGCGGAACGGACCTGGGCCAGACGCCGGTGGCGTTGGCATTTGGGTTGTTGCATGACGATGGCCGGGCAACGCTGTTCATGGACCCGGCCAAAGCCACGCCGGAGCTGCGCACCCATCTGGGCAATTCTGTGGAAATCCGCACAAAGGACGCTTTTGGGGCGGGGCTTGAGGATCTTGAAGGTTCGGTCTTGATGAGCAAGGCTACCGTGCCTGTCTGGGTGACAGATCGCTTGAAAGCAGCTGGTGCGGCCGTCGCCTTTGGCACCGACCCGGTGGCGCTGGCAAAGGCCAGGAAAAACCCGACCGAAATTGCCGGCACCACAGCGGCGCACATCCGCGATGGCGCTGCGGTGGTCGAGTTTCTGGCCTGGTTTGCACGCCAAGCCCCAAACGCGGGTTTGACCGAAATTGATCTGGTCAAAAAGCTGGAAAGCCAGCGCGCTGCGTCCGGTGATCTGGTCAATATCAGCTTTGACACGATCGCCGGGACCGGGCCTAACGGGGCCATCATGCACTACCGCGTGACCCAGGACAGCAACCGCACGCTGGCACCGGGCGATCTGGTCGTGCTCGACAGCGGTGGCCAGTATCAGGACGGCACAACCGATATCACACGCACCCTTGCAGTGGGGACACCCGGGGCGGATGAGATCCGAGCCTTCACGCTGGTTCTCAAAGGCATGATTGCTATTTCGCGTGCGCGGTTCCCAAAGGGTGTCGCCGGGCGGGATCTGGACGCGCTGGCGCGATACCCGCTGTGGCTGGACGGAAAAGATTACAACCACGGCACCGGCCACGGTGTTGGTGTCTTTCTTGGCGTCCACGAAGGGCCGCAGCGATTGGCGCGGACCTCTTCACTGCCGTTTGAGCCGGGAATGATCCTGTCGAATGAACCGGGATACTACCGCGAGGGCGCTTTTGGGATCCGCATCGAAAACCTGATTGTCGTGCAAGAGGGCACACCGCCGCCGGGCGGCGATGACCGCGAATGGCTCGATTTTCAGACGCTGACATTTGCGCCGATTGAGCGGCGCTTGATTGATGGGGACCTACTCGACGCGGGCGAGCGGGACTGGTTGAACGCCTACCACGCGCAGGTATTGGAAAAGATTGGACCGCTGGTGTCTGATGCCACACAGGAATGGTTGGCCACCGCCTGCGCACCGCTTTGACGCATGGTTTGGTAACGCCACATCAGGTGTGATAGGGTCCGCTGACGCACGATTAGGAGAGAAGACATGGCCGGACCCGAAATCACGATCACGCCCGCAAGCGGCAAATATTCCATCCGCGCACAGGGCGCTGTTTTAGGCGAAACGTCGCGCGCTCTGGTCCTGCAAGAAGGGGAGATGTCTCCGGTTCTCTACATCCCGCGCGAAGATCTGCAGATGGTTTTTTTTGACACCTCAGACCGCAGCACGTCCTGCCCCTGGAAAGGTGAGGCGTCATACTTTCATCTGGCTGGCAAAAGCCGCCGCGAAGACAATGTGGCCTGGAGTTACGAGAACCCGTTGCCTGGAGTAGCTGCCATCAAGAACCACGTGGCATTTTACGACGCGGTGACAGTGGAAGAGGTAAGCTAGGTCTTAGGCCGCTTTTTTACGGCCTGCCGTGATCGACGGCACCAAATCAAGTTCAAGTTGACTTCCGCTTTGCAAGGCGAGCCGGTTTTGGAAGACGCCGATCAACCTTGTTTAGCGAGATACGAGATTATCGTTTTTCAAGCTTTGCCACGCGGGCTTCGAGTTTTGTCACCACGTCTCTCAACTTGTTAATGTCCCGCAAGTTCGCATTTGTTAATTCGTTTAGACCATCATTGAGGTGTCGATCTTCTTTATCGACGTGCTTCTTCAGGTCCGAGATCTGCTTATCGACACTCTTACGGAGCCTTTCGTTCTGAGTCACGGCCTCTGCGCCTAGGTTTATCTTCTTAAGTTCTTTATCGACAGCTGTCTTAATTTCTTTCTGGGCTTGTTTGTCGAGTTTCATGGAAATGTCCTCTTGGCAATGGCCCGGCCAAGTTAGTGAGGTCGCGTCGCGCAGTCTTACCCAATTTGAATGATGCGCGGACCCAAAGGCTTGCTAACGAACAAAAAGAATCGGACTTGTTGCCTAACAAAAGCGGGACAAATCCGTTGTTGGATGCCTGACTTTCAAGATCTGCTTTGAGTGCTGATCAGGCACGGTCGACCAAACGGTGGCGATCGCGATCAGAGATTGCAACTCCGAAGCATGGTAACTCAGATCAGACCACAAGATAGGATGTTTGCTCCAGCTCGGATCAGGGTTGCCGCTAGCTGGAAATTCGTGAGTTGACGAACATTCTTACAGGTTAGTAGTCGCAAGGCATCTATGAGGTTTCATCGTCTTTTTCTAGCAATCACCCTTTTATGTGCTCCCGGCTTGGCGGCAGGACAAGCGGCAGTCAGTAAATCTGAGGTATTTGAATACCTTCAAGGCAACAGGATAAACGCAGGCGGCAACATCGTTACAGAAATCCGTGGAGAGATATTCTCTCAATACGTGGCCTTTTTTGACGAAGCCGTTGAGAAGAAAGGTTCGATGGCCCTGCAGCGGATATGCCCCGTCAACAACCTTAAAGGTCCGATACTTGTCTTCAGGGCGTACGACAACGATACTTGGTGTTACAAGCTTGTCTTGGTCGAGCGTGACCGCGCCGAATTGGTTGAGACCGAGTTGGAGAATCCGGACACTTGGTATCGTTCAGAGGACTAGGCTGCGGCTGATAGTTTGTCGCGCTGATGTGTGGTTTAGGCCCGGCAGGGCCGCCATTTCGGGGTTTGCAAACGCCCTACATACGATTGATGGCTCGAGTGGAGCATTCCATGTCAAAGCGCCTAAGGGTACGTGTCTCAAATGGATTACTACGCCGATATAAGGTCTTACCTGCAAGAGCTTCCGACTGATGTGCCGGAGGACTTTATCGCTTTTCGGTCACGTTCATCCCTTATGTGCGTTCCTGTCCCGCCGTGGAGCACCCCGAAAAACCTGTCCCAAACAACGGGTGTGCTTGCCTGGCGACCGGACCAGGAGGATGGTTTGGGGCTATTTATCCCTGAGGATCCCGCCATAGACAGTCACGCCACCTTTCAGCTGATCCCCCGAGATGAGCCCATAGACAGTTGGCGCCGTCTTTTTCTTATAAAAGCGGATACTTTCAAGGATGCAGACTTCCAATTTGCACTAACCGAAAGATCAACGACACTGAAAAACAATGCCCGTCGGATCCGGTTCGTTGATCAGGCGGACCGCATTTGCGCAATCGACCTCTACCATGACCCCTTCGGGAGACCGATGACCTGCATGTCTGCCGTTTGCTTGATGCGCGTTGAGGACACGCTGTTTGGCCTTAGTCACGTACAGCACGTGGACAGATTCGATATTAAGGATGAAGCGAATTGGCCTATTGGTCGCGCGGAAATGGAGCGCCGCGTGGACTATGTGTCCCGGATGCATATCAAACCATTCATCACGTGAGCCGAAAGGTCCCAGTCTTTTGAAGGCACTCCATCTACGTGAGGGCGTTGATCTATCCCCATATGGCTCAGGTCGTGGGGGATCTCAGCCGTGATGTTCGCGAACCGTTTCGGCCATCGTCTCAGAGTACGCGCGCCATGCGTCCACCTGCCAGAGCGTGCCCAACAGGCGCAGGGTGCCGTCTTCGTCGGTTTCGGTCACGGGAATGTACTGGTGCGTGCGCCCGTCAAAGACCGGCATCGCCACTTCCAGCGATGCGCTGGGGCCGACCATCACGCCATCTGCGATCAATTCGGTGCAGCGCTCTATGTCGCCCATCCGCTCATGGTCGCGGTCGCGCATCATGTCGCTGACGGGCAGAGTTGCCAGCAGGTATGTCTGCGGCCCGGCAGCCAGATGCACGTCGCGGCTTTCAAGTTGTTCCAGGAAAAAGCTGCGCGCCACAAACTTGCCTGCAACCGTGGTGGACACGGCCACGGCGACCATCACCGCCAGGCCGGTTTGCCAGTCGCCGGTCATTTCAAATACGATCAGGGTGGTTGATATCGGCGCGCCCAGGACGGCGGCGGACACAGCGCCCATCCCGGCCAGGGCGTAAAGCGTTTGCGTGCCGCTGACCGCCGGAAACAGCGCCGTGGCCACCCAGCCAAACGAAAGCCCGGTCAGCGCGCCCAGCATCAGGGCCGGTGAAAAGACACCGCCGCCCATGCGGCCTGCCACTGTTATCGCTACGGCCGCTACCTTGATCACCGCAAACATCACGGCAGCCCAGAACGTAAGATTGCCGGTCAGGGCGTTGGACGTGGTCTCATACCCCACACCGATGATGTGCGGAAACCAGATCGCAATGGCGCCGAGCAGCGCCCCGGCCAGCGCCGGGCGCGCCCAATCGGGAATGCGCAGGCGGGTTTGCAGAGTGTCAGAATGTTCCGTGGTCCAAAAAATGGCGCGCATCATGATCACGGCCACCAGCCCGCACACCAGACCCAGCAAGGCAAACGCTGGCAGTTCCCAGTAAAACTCAAGGACCTGCGCGGGCAGGGTAAACTCGGTGATATTGCCGAAGTTGGCCCGGCTGATGATAGACCCGGACACGGCTGCGATTACAATCGGGCCGAAGGCGTGGGACGCGTAATGGCGCAACACCACTTCCATCGCGAAGATTGTGCCAGCAATGGGTGCGTTGAAGCTGGCCGCCACGGCGGCGGCAACCGCGCAGCCCAGCAAGTCGCGCGCGGTGATGCCGTCTGCCTTGATGATGCGGCTGAACTTGGAAGAGATCACGGCGGCCAGGTGCACGACGGGTCCTTCGCGGCCCGTGGACCCGCCGGTCGACAGGGTGATGAAAGACGCAAGCGCGGAGGCAAGGCCAGCTTTTCCCTCCACCTTTCCGTTTTTCAGGGCCGCCCCTTCGATCACATGGGCAACCCCGCGCGGCATTCCGTCGGGCGTGTAGCGGCGCAGGATCTGGCCGGTGACGAACCCGCCTACAATGGGCACGATCAGCACCCATGCCCACGGTAAATGGCTGGCTGCACTTGCCAATTGTTCATCGCTTTCGCCGTAGATGAACTGCTGCACCGCAGAGATGCCGATGCGGAAAAGCACGGTCGCAAAACCCGCCAGGATGCCGATGATCAGCCCCAGCGCCCAGAATTGCAGCGTGCCCGGACCATCGCGCTGGATCGCACGCAGGACCTCACGGCTCCACAATCTCTGTTTTCGGAACGGGTAGTTGCTCACCCTTGTCTCCCGTTGCGCTTACCTTATTGACCGGGACCACTTTTCCCCGCGTGACCCCTGGGTTAGCGTAACGCCAAGCCAGGGAGGAAAGCATATGGGCAAACATGCCGCAGCCATCGCCGAGATGAAAGCGCTTTTGGGGGATCGGCTGAGCACATCCCCGTCAGTGCTGGGTCTGCATGCCCGCGATGAGGCGCATTATCCCGAAACACCGCCGGATGCGGTGGCCTTCCCCGAGACGGCCCAAGAAGTGTCCGAGGTGGTAAAAATCTGCGCCCGCCATGGCTGCCCGGTGGTTCCCTGGGGTGTCGGCACGTCGCTGGAGGGCCATGCGCTGCCCTTTCGGGGTGGGGTGACGGTGGATACCTCGCTGATGAAGAAGGTAGAGCAGATCTATGCAGAAGACCTTTGCTGCAAGGTCCAGCCGGGCATCACGCGGGAGGAGTTGAACACAGAGTTGCGCGCCACGGGGCTGTTTTTCCCGATAGATCCGGGCGCCAATGCCACAATCGGCGGGATGACGGCGACAAATGCCAGCGGCACGATGGCGGTCCGCTATGGCACGATGAAAGACAACGTGATGGGGATGGAAGTGGTTCTGGCTGACGGGCGGATCATCCGTACCGGCACGCGGGCCAAGAAATCGTCGTCTGGCTACGACCTGACGCGCCTTATGGTGGGGTCGGAAGGGACGTTGGGGATCATTACAGAGATCACATTGAAACTACATGGCACGCCGGAGGCGATTTCTGCCGCGGTCTGCACTTTTCCCGATGTCACCAGCGCTGTGAATTCGGTGATCCTGGCCGTGCAAATGGGCCTGCCTGCGGCGCGGATGGAACTGGTGGACGCGGAATCGATCAAGGCCATTAACGCCTATTCGGACATGTCGCTGGCTGAGGAGCCGCATCTTTTCATGGAGTTCCATGGCTCAGAGACCGGCGTGGCCGAAGATGCCGGCCGCATGGCCGAGATTGTGGAGGACATGGGCGGCAGCGGGTTTGAGTGGACGACGAAGGCCGAGGACCGCACCAAGCTCTGGCATGCCCGCCACAACGCCTATTTCGCGATGAAGTCGATGAAACCCGGCAGCGTGGGCATTTCCACAGACGTCTGCGTGCCGATCTCCAACCTTGCCCAGGCCATCGACGACACGATAGCGGATGTAGAGGCCCACGGCTGGATCGCCCCCATCGTCGGCCACGTGGGCGACGGCAACTACCACACGCTGTTCCTGTTCGACCCCGACAGCGACGCGGACCGAGCGCTCGCCAAAGAGCTGACCCACCGCATGAACGAACGCGCCCTGGCGCTCGACGGTACTGTGACGGGGGAGCACGGCATTGGCGTTGGCAAGATGAAGTACATGGCCGCCGAGCACGGCGAAGCGGTGAGCGTAATGGCTGCGGTAAAAAAGGCGTTAGACCCGGAGGGGATTATGAACCCGGGGAAGGTGGTGGAGGTGAATTGAAGGGGGACAACATAACAGTGATCTTTTTTTGCTTTTCGTTGTCCGGTATTTAGTGACACGATAAAAACTGAAAGTGTACTACTGAGTAGCGTATTTCTGCAATGGTCTGGTCGGAAAATGAAAAGAGAATACGATGTGTTTATCAGTTACAAGCGCGAAGAACATACGCTTGCTACACAGTTGGGTGCTGCACTAGCCACTGCCGGATACAGCCATGTTTCCGACGTCAACCTCAAACATGGCGACCATTTTGGCGACGCTATTGACCGGATGATCAGAAATTCGAGACTGGTCATAGTTTTGTGGACGCCTTCATCTTCATCCTCCGATTGGGTCAAAAACGAAGCCAGACTTGCTGACAAGCTTGGAAAGTACTTTGGGGTGATGGTGGAGAAGACGGTTTTACCGGTAGATTTGGAATTTAAGCATCACCAAGACGTAGTGAATATTCCCTTCTCCGAGGCATTGGTGAAAATTGTCGATGCAGTTGCTCCAATTCTTGGTGTGTCTCCGAATACGCGTTCCGCTGCGGAAACTAGGTCAACTACACTAAATGATGATCTAAGGCTATTTGAAACAGCCGAGCGTCTCGGCACGGTTACTTCTTACGAAGCGTACCTTTCAAATTTCTCGGACGGGGTAATGACAGATGTTGCTGAAGAACGCCTGAAGAGACTTAAAACTGTGAGTTACAGAATTCGCAAAGGGTTCCCCAACCTGACGGCTATTGCTGCAATAGCAGCGATGCTGACCGGAATTTTGCAAGTTTTCTTCTCCGAGGATGTAGATCGATGGTTATCCAGGAACAGCGATCTTGATATCGCTTTGCAGAAGGCGAACGACTTTGAAAAAAAATTTGCCAAAGGGCAGGAAGACTTAAAGAAAGTTGAAAATAACATTGCAAATTTGGTTCGCGAAAGGGGAAATCATATTGCGAAAATTGCAAAAATGAAGGAAGAACTAGATCGTGCAGAGTCTGCAGCGGCCGGCCTATTTTCTCCTGAATATGTATCTGAAATATCTAATAATTTGTCTGAGTTAAGGAGCGAACTTGAAAAGAGGAACGCGGAGGTTGTTGAAAAGACTATAGCTTTGCGTGAGTTGAAAGAGATAGTTTTGAAGCAGCAGCAGGAAATAAGAGAGCTGCGAGGGAAAGTTGTTTCAATTGAGGGAAGATTTGAAGCGCGATTGATTGTAGATGTCCATATTGGAGTTAAAGATTCGCGTCATCTTGATGGTGCGTCAGTTTGTGTTATTGTTGGTTCAAAAGAGTATGATGAAATTGTGGAGTATTTTTCTCTTTATGGTTTGCAGCTGTTTCTTCAACCTTTTACCGGATCCAACGCGGAGAATAGGATGGTCGATGCATACCGAAAGGGTGTTTGCGATGCCTTGGCGGTTCCCAATGGAATGGTAGATAATATTGTTAGGGAAATTGGGGCGCAAAGGGAAATTTTAGTATTGCAACTCAGTTAATAGGGTTGTGGCGACCGTGCTTGGATTTTGCCGCTGTATCGATTGATCTATTCAGCTCTTGTTTTCCAAACTCTCATGGGGTTCTCTTCAGACCCATCTTCAAACGCCCCCTCACTCAACGCCCTCACCAACAGCCGCTCTGGGTTCGTCGGCGGCGGAAACTCCAACCCCTCGGCCTTCTCAAACCCGAACCGCCCGTAATATGGTGCGTCGCCGATCAAGATCACGCGGGTCCAGCCTAGGTCTGTGGCTTTCGCTAAACTGTCTTCGATCAACAGGCCGCCCAAACCCTCACCCTGATACGTCGGGTGGACGGCCACGGGACCCAGCAGCAAGGCTGGGTGGGCAGCCTCTCCTATGGCCACAGGCCAAAAGCGGATGGCGCCGGCGAGCACGCTGTATTGCGGGTCGCGTGCCACAAGACACAGGTCTGCCACCGGCGGAACGCCTTCACGCAGGCGGTAGGAGCTGAGTGCCTCCCGCCCCGGGGCGAAGGCCAGATCGAAGAGGTTTTCAACCTCGTGCCAATCAGCCTCAGTTTCTTGCGTCAGAACGAACACTGTGATGCGCCCTTAAGGCCCCCCTTCCGATTGCGAAGCGGCTAGCACAGGGGTACGGTCCCGGCAACGACAAGACACTTGGTGAGTTACAATGTTCTACCGCCCCGGGCTCGACGATCACGGTCTGCCCCACAACCCTTTCAAAGCCATCGTGGCCCCGCGCCCCATCGGGTGGATATCCTCAATAGACGCGCAAGGCCGCCCGAACCTGGCACCATATTCGTTTTTCAACGGCGTGGGGGATGCCCCGCCCATGGTGATGTATTCCACCACCGGCCCGAAAATCGGGATCGACGAAGGCAAAGACAGCATCGCCAATATTCGCGCCACGGGGGAGTTCTGTGTCTCTATCGTCTCCAGCGCGCTGAGGGATGCAATGAACGTGTCGTCCGGGCATTACGCGGCGGGTGAAGATGAATTTGAGATGGCCGGGCTTGCCAAAGGCGCGTCTCAGGTCGTAGCGCCGCCGTTTGTTGCCGATGCACCTGTGAGCATGGAGTGCAAGTTGCATCAGATTGTGGAACTGCCGGGTGATGCGATTGTGGTTTTCGGGGAAGTTGTGGGCATCCACATCCGAGACGAGCATTTGCGCGATGGCATCCTTGATGTGACGAGTTATCAACCGCTCGCCCGCCTGGGGTATCGCGACTACACGGCGGTGACGGAGCTTTTTTCGTTGAATAGGCCGGGCCAGACTTAGGTCGGGTGTGCCACTTTCAGGCACGGAATCCAGGGCGTCAGCCCGCCGTGCCAGCGCCGTCACGCCCCACCGGGGCGGCGCGTTGCCGGTGTGGAACCAAGACGATTTGTTGAATGTGTTTTGCGGGCATAAAGTGGTCACCGGAAAAGGTCGTCGCCTTCCCGGCGTGACGGCGCTAGCACGGCTTTGCGCCTACTGATCACCCAATCGCGACGCGGCTTGCCCGCTTTCCCCTTGCCTTAACTCACCCAACCCCGCACCAATACGCTGAACACCAAGGGGGCGGAAATGACCGAAACTGTGATTGGCATCGTTGGCGGGTCCGGCGTCTATGACATCGATGGGCTGGAGGATGCCCAGTGGATTGACGTCGACAGCCCGTTTGGTGCGCCGTCAGATGCGTTGCTGATTGGGCGTCTGGGTGGGGTGAAGATGGTGTTTCTGCCGCGTCACGGGCGCGGGCATGTGCAAACGCCATCCACGGTGAACTACCGGGCCAATATTGATGCGCTCAAGCGGGCAGGGGTGACGGATGTGATTTCGGTCTCTGCCTGCGGGTCGTTCCGCGAAGAGATGGCGCCCGGTGATTTTGTGGTCGTTGATCAGTTCATCGACCGCACGTTCGCGCGGGAGAAGAGCTTTTTTGGCCCTGGTTGTGTGGCCCATGTCAGCGTTGCCCACCCGACTTGCCCGCGTTTGGGCGCGGCCTGCGTGGCAGCGGCGAAGGCCGAAGGGGTGACCGTGCATGACGGCGGCACCTATCTGGCGATGGAAGGCCCGCAGTTTTCCACGCTGGCCGAAAGCAAGATGTACAGGGAAGTCTGGGGCTGTGACGTGATTGGCATGACCAACATGCCGGAGGCGAAGCTGGCCCGTGAGGCAGAGCTTTGCTACGCCTCGGTTGCGATGATTACGGACTATGACAGCTGGCACCCGGATCACGGCGAGGTCGATGTGACCCAGATAATTCAGACGCTGATGGGAAATGCGGCCAAGGCCAAGGGCCTTGTGGCGCGGTTGCCGGGATTGCTGGGCGTGGAGCGGGATGTTTGCCCGCATGGGTGTGACCGTGCGCTGGAATTTGCGATCATCACGCAACCGGATGCGCGCGATCCGGGGATAGTTGCAAAATTGGATGCAGTAGCAGGAAGAGTTTTGAGATGAAAGTATTGGCGACAGTGGCATTGCTTTTGGCAGGTGCTCAAACAGCGGTAGCGGACGGTTACGTCATGGGGAGTGGGCGTTGGACGTGCGATCGCGTGACTGCCGCTGCTGACGGCACAGACCTGGAAAAAGGTCAGGTTTTTGGCTGGATCATGGGCGTTTGGAGCCAAGAAACCTTTCACCGGGAGGTTGGATTTATCGACACAGTCGAAAAAGTGGGTGGTTTGCGCATTGTGGAACTGACCATTCAGGAATGCGGCAAGGCGTCCGGTGAAACGCCTTTGTTTCGTGTGGTTCAAGGCATGATGGCGAACACCAAGTAGACCCATGAAAAATCTCACTGATTTCATCCGGACGATCCCGGATTTTCCCCATGAGGGCATTCTTTTTCGCGATGTGACCACGCTTTTTGGTGATCCTGAGGGGTTCCGTATGGCCGTGGATCAGATGGTGGAACTCTACCGCGACGCAGGTGTTGACAAGGTCGCTGGCCTTGAGGCGCGCGGGTTTATTATCGGTGGTGCATTGGCTGATCGGCTTGGGCTGGGCTTTGTACCGGTACGCAAGGCAGGCAAACTGCCGGGTTCCACGATATCCGAGGACTATACGCTGGAGTACGGGACCGCGACGCTGGAAGTACACGACGACGCCATAGCTGCCGGTGAAAAAGTACTGCTGATCGACGATCTGATCGCCACGGGTGGAACTGCGGTGGCTGGTATCCGGTTGATTGAAAGGCTGGGCGGGCAAATCACACGCGCCGGGTTTATCATCGACCTGCCGGATCTGGGTGGCGCCGATGTGGTGCGCGGCCTTGGTGTGCCGGTGGACGTGCTTTGCGCGTTTGAGGGATTATAGCGTTTGGCCGAAGGCCCATCCAACGAACAATTTTAGTGCTTGGCGCGGGGACAAGGCCGCAGGCCGCCGCACATCGCCGGTCCGCCCCACCGGATCGGCGATTTGGCTACCGTGGGCGCTCTCTAGGAATGTGTAGGTTGCTTGGCGGACATAAACTGCCTCGGAATCACCGTTGTATCGCCAACCCGGCGGACCGGCGAAGCACGACTTATATCAAACAACAGCGCCTGGGTTCATAATCCCTTGGGGGTCCAAAGCCGCTTTGATCGCGCTCATCGCCGCCAGCTTCGCCGGGTCTGCGTGGCGGATCAGAGCATCCCGTTTGAATCGTCCAATCCCGTGTTCAGCAGAGATTGAGCCGCCAAATTCCGCCACCAGATCATAAACCGCACCGCTGACTTCGGCGCGCAAATGGCGCCATTCGGACACCGCTTCGCCCGTTGGGGCAAAGATGTTGTAGTGCAGGTTGCCGTCGCCCAAGTGGCCAAAGCAGTTTGTCCGCAAGGGGCCTATTTGCCTGATGACTTCGGCGCCGCTGACAAGAAAGTCGGGGATCGCACCGATGGGCACGGAGATATCATGGCTCGAAATTGCGCCGATGGCCCGGTTGGCGGCTGGGATGCTTTCCCGCAGGGTCCAAAAGTCGTCGCGTTGCTGGCCTGATTGCGCCAAGACCACGTCCAGCGCCTCACCCGCCTCTACACCCGCCATAAGGCCGCTTGTCACAGCAGCCTCGATGCCGCTCTCGCGGCCGGCGCCTGCCTCTGCCAACACCATCCATTCGGGAATGGTGTCAAAGACCTGGCGGACCTGCGGCAACGTCTCCGCTAAAAAGTGCAGGCCTTGACCGCTGATCAGCTCAAACGCTGTCAGCATGCCGCCGGTTTCGTCCTGTAGGCGTGCCAAAAGGGAAATCGCAGCAGCTGGCGAGGTTACCGGCGCCATCGCTGTGGCCTGCTCCGCCGGGCGCGGGAACAGACGCAGCGTTGCGGCCGTGATGACGCCCAGGGTGCCCTCCGAGCCGATCAACAAGTGGCGCAGGTCATAGCCGGTGTTGTCTTTTCGCAGCCCGGTCAGACCGTGGTGGATGGTGCCGTCGGGTAAAACCGCCTCCACCCCCAGACACAGATCGCGTGCGTTACCATAGCGCAGAACCTGCACACCGCCGGCGTTCGTGGCGAGGTTTCCGCCTATGCGTGCGGTTCCTTCGCTGGCTAGGGACAGCGGGAAAAGTCGCGCAGCCGCGTCGGCTGCATCTTGAACTTGCGCCAGAGTTGCCCCGGCATCTGCCGTCAGAGTTCCGGCATTTGCATCCACAGACCGAACCGACGTCATGCGTTCCAGTGACAGAATTACCGGCGCCGGGCCATCGCCAGAGATTTGTCCGCCAACAAGCCCGGTTCCACCGCCGTAAGGGATCACGCCCACACGTGCGTCTGCGCAAGCGCGGATGATGCGTGCGACTTCTGCTGTTGTCTCTGGTCGCGCCAGCAGGCCGTGGCCCTGCGCAATCCCACGCGGCTCTTCCAAGTACGCTGGCGGGGCGGGCGTTGTCTTTAGCCCATGGGCTGCGGCGAATTCAGGCGTGGCGGCGTTCAGCAAGGCTATTCGAATTCTTCGACTTGGCGAGGCAGGGTGACAAACACGGTCGGTTTGGACGGTAGCCGGTCGAGCGACATTTTCAAAGACGACCCTTCCAGCCGGACCACGTCAAATTCATCGCGCATTCCCACCAGGAAGGTATTCAGCGTTCCGCTGCCAAACCAGTGCATTGGCAAGACCACGCGGGCCTTGAAACGTTTCATGATGCTGATCATGGACGCCAGATCGATGGTCATACCGCCGTCCACAGCCGCCATCACCACATCGAGCCGCCCTATACGGGCAAATTGTTCATCCGTTGGCACGTGGTGCAAATGTCCCAGATGCCCGATGCAAAGGCCCGCCACCTCAAAGA
>JBCCET010000014.1:0-62192 GCA_039030095.1 Pseudomonadota bacterium
GATGCCGCGCTGGCGGATCGGTCGTTGACGCGCCTTGGGGTGGATCACCTTGGGCTCGACAGTGCCGACCGCAGGTATTTGGGCATGATGGCTGAGAACTATGGCGGCGGCCCGGTCGGAGTGGAGACAATTTGCGCCGCGCTGAGCGAGGCGCGCGACGCGGTGGAGGAGGTCATTGAACCCTATCTTTTGCAGCAGGGTCTGATCCAGCGCACGCCGCGCGGTCGCATGCTAGGGCACAAGGCCTGGGCCCATCTGGGGTTGGATGCGCCGAAAAACCCGTCACAGGCGGAACTGTTTGACGACAGCTAGGCCAGTGTTCGCGCTGTGTGCCTTACCAAACGGAGCGGCTGCGCCGCACGCCATTTTGTCGCTGCGTTCCGGTTTGGTGCCTCAACTGCGGCGTCGAGTTACCGGTTCAGTTTCACGCCTCGGCTCTCCAAGGCTTCGATCTGGGCTGGGTCGATGCCATCGACCTCTCGCATATTGATCGTTTTCAGATTTTCGAGCGCCAAAAGCGGGCTGAGGTCACGCACCCGCGTGCGGGAAATTTCGAGCCGTTTCAGGTTCACTACCGACGCCAGGACCGACAGGTCCGTCACGTCGGACCCGGAGAGGCGCAGGTCCTCCAGCGCCGGGTGCCCGGCCAGCGCGGACAGATCGCGTACCTTGGTGCCGTTAATGTCCAAGATTTTCAGCGCGGCCATTTTTGCTGTGGCAGAGATATCTGTGGCGGAAGTGGCATTGAGGCTGAGGTAGGAGAGCCGGCTGAGGCCTGCCAGCGGCGCAATGTCGGTGACTTCTGTGCTGCCCAGGATCAGGCGTTCCAGCGTCGTTGATCCGGCCAATGGGCTGATATTGGACACCGGCGCCCCCTGCAGATCAAGCATCACCAATGCCGGATGCCCCGCCAGCGGTGTGAGGTCCGCCACGGCGGTCTCTGACAAGTCCAGTTCGCGCAACCGGCGCATGCCGATCACCGGCAGGATGCTGGCGACTGGTGTATCTGACAGCATCAAACGTTCCAGCCCGCGCATCCCGGCAAGGGCTGCGATGCTGTCGACGTTGGTGCGCCGCAGGTCGAGGCGTTCCAGGGCCAGCAGCCCGGCCATCGGGATCACGGAGGTGATATTGCTGCGGCTGAGATTGAGGTCCCGCAAGGCGCGCAGGCGTCCAATTGCAGAGATGTCATCTATCTGCGCTTGGGTGATATCCAGGCGTTGCAACGCGCCGAGCCCGCCGATTGCTGCCACATCCGTCAGGCGCAGGCCCTTGAGCCGCAGTTCTTGCAGACCCACCAGTGCGTCCAACGGGGCAAGGTCCGTTACATCGGTATCGCCGATCGACAATACACGCAGGGTCTGGATGGCCGTCAGTGGGGATAGATCTGACACCCGCGAACTGGTCAGGATCAACTCCGTCAGGGGAAGGCCGCGCAAAGGCGCGAGATCTGTGACCTTGGTGGACGACAAATCCAACCAGTACAGCGTCGGTATCTGTTGCAGAGGCGCAAGATCGGTGATCCCGGTTCGTGAAATGGAAATCTGGCCCAGGTTCGGTACCGCAGCCAGTCCCGCTGGCACCGTATCAAATCCTTTGTCCAGCCGCAGATTTCGGCATTTGCGTTCCAGACATTTCTCGATGTCGGCGTTGAGCTTTTGCTGGGCTTTTTCCAGGGCGGTTTGGCCGGAGGCCGACATAGGCAGCATCAGTGCTGCCGCAAGGCATAGTTTGGCAATTGGAATGCGCATTGGGTCCCTCAAATTCAAAAACAATACCTGATCCTAGGGCCAGAAACCGCCTTTGATCAAGAGCGGAGGTGGAGCTAGCTTAGAAAGGTCGTGATTTCTGCTACCAGCTCTTTAGGCTTTTGGTGGGGTATCCAGTGATCGGCGCCGGGAAACTCCACCACCGTCAGATCGTCGCAAAAGTCTTCCAAACCTTCGCGGGCCTCCGGCAGCAAGGCGGTGTCGCCCTGGCCCCACAAAAGCAGGTGGGGCATTGTGATGCGCAACGCGGCAGGGTCCCACTGGGGCAGTTCTGAGGCCGGTATTGGCTGGTCGGGTTTGGCGACTTTCAACGGCGTGGCACGGTACCAATTGACCATGCCACGCACGTCAGCGGCAGAACCCCAGGCAGCGGCGTATTCCGTTCGCTTTTGGTCTGACAGCCAAGCCATATCCATGTGGCGCGAGAATAGCCCGAACATCTTTTCGTGGTTGTTGGCGGCCAATTCCTCTTCGGATCCGGGGGCGCGGAGCCATTCGATGTACTGGCTGGCCGCTGATTGGGCGCCGCCGGAGGCCAGGGCCTTTTGGAATGTGGCCGGGTGCACGCCGTTGGCGATCACCAAGCGCGTAACCCTGTCAGGCGCCCGCATGGCCACGGCGTAAGCGACGGAGGCCCCCCAGTCATGACCGATCAGCGTGGCCTGTCCGCCGCCGAAGGTGTCGATCATTGCTATGACGTCAGACGCCAGGTGTTTGGCTGCGTATTCCGCGACGCTACCTTCCCGCCAGCTTTGCCCGTAGCCGCGTTGGTCAGGCGCCACGCAATAAAACCGGTCAGCGAGGTGTGGAATGACATCGGACCAGGCCCCGCAGTATTCCGGGAACCCGTGCAGAAAAATCAGGCACGGGTTCGCTGGATCGCCAGCCACCAGCGCATGAAACGGTTTATCGCCGATCTGAAAGTAAGTGGATTTCATGCAAGCGCGCCTTTCAGGATTGTGCGGCAGCCGAAAAGACCGGCTTCATCAAGGGTGATCAGCGCGCATGGGATCGGCCGAAGGTCGATGCCAGCCCGTGGGGTGGGCGCGCAGGCGTCAACAAATACGTCGCGGGCGTCAGATTGCAGAATGGCGCGCAGTACCGATCCGGCCAGCACAAGTCCCCCGGTGGGTTTGGTGATCCATGCCAGTTCCTGCAAGAATGTCCCGGCGGCTTTTGCCCATTGGCTGCGCGCGGCGCTGTATTCGGGCGCTGTTGTTGCGGCCGCCCCCGTGGGTGCGCCAATGACGTTTGCTATGCCTCGGCCAGAAAACGCCTCTTCGATGCTTGCGGGTGGGGTGTCCATTATGTTCGCCACGGATGTCGGCAAGGTGGCGTGGCCGATCTCGGACGACCAAAGGACCGGATGACCGCGCCCGTCAGGTTGGGCAGAGCTGATGTTAACGCCGGTGCCAAAACCCAGCACGGTTATCGGCTTGGAAGGGTCCACCGATGCGGCGGTCAGCGGGTCCAAAGCGCCGCTCGGAAGGTCGCTTATGCTCGCGGCCAGCGCGCCGAGGTCGTTAATGACTGTCACCGGCGCATCCAGCCTTGCGCTGAGTGCTGTGCGCGACACAACCCAATTGATGTTTGTCAGACGGCCACCTTCAGCATCCACCGGCCCAGCTATGGCGATGCATGCAGCCGAAATTTTGTCCCCCTTCGGTCGGTGCGCGTCGAGAGCATCATCAAAAGAAGCGTAGTCGCTGTTGCGGACACGAACCGGGTTGATGCCCCCGTCCGGGGATGCAAACGCCAACCGGGTATTGGTGCCGCCGATATCTGCCAAAAGCCATGTCATGAACGCAGGTTAGCGGTGCCGCGCGCGGGAGGAAACCGTGTTCAGTCCGGTTGTCGCGGCGTAATCGTCACGCTGAGTTTTTGGCGGTAAGGTGCGTCAGGCGTTGCGATGACATTTGGAAAGCTTCGCTGGTTGACCGCGTCGGGCCACCCCTGAGGTTCCAGTGCAAGGCCAGCATGGGGCCTGTGGTTTTGTCCGGGGAGCGGTGTATGGCCCTTTTGCAAGTGTTGTGCGGTGTAAACCTGCACACCGGCTTGGTCGGATGACATGGATAAATCGAACCATTCACCGCGCGCTGATAGGGACCAGCGGCCGGAATCCAGCACGAAGTTGGTATCCAGTGGCTGGGCGATTACGCGACCTTTACGAAAGTCCATCTCTTGATTCACAGGCGCAATTTCACCCGTGGGAAGGTTATCCGGGCCGGCAACGGTGTAGGCCGCGGCTGGCATTTGCAATGAGATCTGCCGTGCGTCCGGGCCTAATGCGTAGTAGCTGTGTTGGGCTAGGCTAACTGGTGTCGGTCGGTCCGGGCGCGCCGTCATATCCCATGTGACTGTGTGGCCTTGCAGCGTGACAACGACCTCCAGATCCAGCCGTCCGGGAAATCCCTGGTCGCCGTCTTCGGACCGCAACAGATAGCGAACGGCGCGTGTGCCGTCGGTGTCGATCTGCCAGATGTGGGTTGATAGGCCGCGCAGGCCGCCGTGCAGTGTATGGTCGCCTTCGTTAGTGGAGATCTGATACGTCGCCCCGTCCAGCGTAAAGCGTCCGGCGCTGATCCGGTTGGCCACCCGGCCCACGATGGCGCCCAGGTAGTAAGGGTTGTCGGCATAGTCAGCGGGGTGAGCATAGCCCAAGACCGCTGATCTGTTGCCGATCTGCCAGCAGCGTGTAATGCATCCGCGCGCCAGTTGATGGACCTTGACGTCGCCGTCCTCCAGCCAAACGGCCTCGGTCACAGGGTAAATTCTCGCAAGTCCTCAGCGATCTCGGCGGTGCCGGAAAATATGGCGCGCATGTCGGCCAAGGCTTGGTCTTTGGCCTCCGGCGTGTCGAGGTGTCGTCGGATGTGGGTTAATACAAGGTGTTTGACCCGCGCCTGTTCCGCCATTGCTGCAATTTCACCCGGTGTGGGTGCCAAGCGGGCCATTTCAGGGTCAGCGCTGTCACCGCCAAACCGATAGCACCAGTGTACCAAGAGCGCGGCATTGCCACACATTGCCGCCAACGGTTCGCAAATCCCTGCGTCACCGGAATAGACAAACTTCTTGCCGCCCGCCTCAATCGCGAAGGCCATACATTCCAGCAGCGGTTGGGCGTGGGGGACCGAACAGGAGGTCAGCCGCCATCCGTCCCCTTCAAACGCAAAACCGGGGGTGATTTCGGTAACAATTGGCGCGGGCCAGGGGCGTGGCAGGGTGCCGCCGCGCGCCTTCCAAACCTCCTGACTGGGCTTCAGACCGGTTCGTGCGCGCAGGTCTGTGGCCAACACGCCGTCAGGGGAGAACAGCTTTTCCGTGATCTCTGCAATGGGTGCCGGGCCAAAAACCGGCAGGGGGGCGCCGCCTTCGTCCCAGGCGGCATGCACCAGCCGGGCGTAGTCCATCATGTGGTCGGTGTGGAGGTGGCTGAAAAAGAGGTGTGTGATGTCCTGGGGCATCCGCCCGGCTTGCAATAGCCGGTCAAACACGCCGCCGCCGCAGTCGAACAAAATACGGTCCGCGCCAATTTCCACCAAATAGCCGGACGAGGCGCGGGCCACATAAGGTTCCGGCGTACCGGTGCCAAGGCATGTAATCTTCATAATCGGCCTTTCGTTATTGTTGTCAGTCTAACGCCGCGCGAGGCACAAGATAGCCCTCGGGTCAGAAGCCTAGACTTCTGGAGGTGGCGTGGCGCCCGGCGCGCCAAGTTTCAACGCGGCCTCTCGCCCGCCGTAACTTGCAATCAAAGCGGCCTGATCTGCAAAAGCCTGCGCGCTCACAGAAACGGGGTCACAAATCTCGCGTAACGCTGCTTCCATCCACGCAATCGTTTCTCTGTAGGCTGGGTCTGTTGCTAGATCTGATAGTTCTTCGGGGTCGTTTTCCAGGTCGAACAGCTCCGACCGGAAGCCCATGTAGTGGTTCAGTTTCCAACGCCCCTTGCGGATCATGAAGCCGCCCGATACCGCACCCGCTGCATGGTATTCCGAAAACTGGACACGGTCCGGGTCATCTTTGGTGGCAAGGGAATAAAGTGAGGTGCCTTCGCCAAAGGTTTCCCCCTGGTTGAAGTGGTCCGTGATTGTGGCCGAAACATCAATGAGGCTGGCAGGTGTGTCGCAAGTGGCTGCGCTTTGACCCGGTTCGGCCACGATCAACGGGACGGAAACGGATTCCTGATAGAAGTTCGATTTCCCCCAAAGCCCCCGTGCGCCCACGTTGTCGCCGTGATCAGATGAATAGATGACCGTGGTATTGTCCGCCAATCCGGCGGCATCCAAAGCATCCAGAATTTGACCAACATTGTGGTCCAGCCAGGAACACAGGCCATAATAGGCGACCCGCGCCGCGTGCCGTTCCGCGTCGCTCGCAAACAGGGCCTCAGAGTTCATATTGGCGTTTTGGCGGTCTACCCACGGGTGCCGCCGGTAGCCGTCGTCGGGATGCAATTTGACCGGGCCGAGATCCTGGTTCGCGTAAAGGTCATAGAATTCCTGCGGCACCACCAAAGGGAAATGTGGGGCCACCAACCCCACATAGAGGCAAAACCCGGCATCCGCTTTTTGCGCGCGCAGCCAGTCACACGCCTTTTGGGTCACAGCCTTGTCGTAGTCGGTGTACTTACTGTCACCCGGACCGATGTAGTCGCCGAGCATGCGCGACTGCGGTGTGATGCGGTCTTCCTCGGAACGGATGCTGGCCCAGACCATGCCCATGCCACCAACCACATGCATCGGTGCGATTTGTTCGTCAAAGCCCACGTCGTCGCTGGCCTCCCGGTAGTGTAGTTTACCGATGGATGTGCAGGGCACACCTGCGCGTTGCAAAACATGCCCCCAACTTTCCGGGTCGCCGACATAAGGCATAGCATTGTCCCACAGCCCGATTTGATGTGGGTATTTGCCGGTGGCAAAGGCGGCGCGGGCCGGGACGCAGATGGGCGACGGGGTGACGCAGTTGGTAAAGCGGGTGCCTCGTGCCGCCAAGGCATCGAGGTTCGGTGTTTTGACAAAAGGATGCCCGGCGCAGCCCATGGCCCGGGCCTGGTGTTCATCCGACAAAATCACAACCAGATTGCGCGCGGTCACGGTTTGCTTGACCCTTCTTCGGCCTCATCCAAAGCCAAATGGATGGCGTCTATAGCCTCAAAGAAGCGGATCCGGTCCAGATCATCGAGATGCGCCATAATCATGGTTTGCCTGCCACGCATAACAGGTGTCAGCCGTTCATGTTCTTCAATGCCTTTTGGTGTCAGGCGGATCACCTGTTTTCGGCTGTCAGCTTCGTCTGCGGATTGTTCGACCAGACCGGCGGCCGACATTCCCTTGATGCCCCGGCTTAGCTGGGCTTTGTCAAACTGAAGTTCGCGGACGAGCTCTGCCAGATTGGACGTGCCAAGCTCCCGCAGTGAGGTCAGCAGGCGCCACTGGGTCAAAGACAGGTCCGAGTGCTGCCGCAACAGTCCCACGGCATGGGCGTTCAGTCGCGCCTGAAGCCGCGCCAGCCGGTAGGTAATCAGATCATCAAGTGCGGTCAGGCGACGGGGGGTGTCGCTGTTTTTGTCCAACATAATAGTGTCATGCTCAGATTTTGTTGACATGTCAACAAAATTGTGGATTTATGCCAGCAATTCATCAGGGAGAACGATATGAGACGACATTTTTTGAAAGCGGCGGCGGGTGCTGTTTTGGCGTTTGGTCTTGGCTCCGGCGCAATGGCCGACGGACATGGCTGGAAGCCTGAAGGACCGATCAAACTGATGATCGCCTTCGCTGCGGGCGGTGGGGCGGACACGCAAGCCCGGTTGATCGCCGCAGATATTGAGGCCGCGACGGGCTGGAAGATCATACCCGAACAGGTAACCGGCAAAGGCGGCATCAATGCTGTGCTGGCGTTGAAAGATGCACCTGCTGATGGAACTGCGATGGCGATGATTGTCACCGAAACGCTCGGCTACAATGCAGCGGCTGCCAAGGGCGCCGGTATTTCGCCCGGTGATTTTGCCGGGCTGACAACGACCGCCGGGTTCCAGATGGGCGTCGTGTCCAAAGCCGACAAAGGTTGGAAAACGATGGAAGACGTCGTTGCCGCGGCCAAGGGGGGTCAGGATATCCGCTTTGGTGTGATGTCGCCAAAACTGGGTGATCTGGCATTCCTGCTGGGTGAGGCGATGGGCGTAGAGTTCAACATCGTATCGGTAAAAGGCGGCAAGGCCGTCATGAACGGCATGCAGGCGGGCGACTTGGACGTGGGCTTTATGGCTGGCATTCAGCGTAAAGGTGTGGCCTCTGGCGATCTGGTGAACCTGGCGTCTGCCCTGTCCGCCCCGCTGGTTCAGACACCTGATGCAAAGACGTTAGCGGATCTGGGTGTGCCCTACAGCGCGGACGGTTACTTCGTTTTGGTTGCCCCGGCCGGCATTCCTGATGAAGCGCGCACGGCCCTGACGGATGCAATTGTTGCGGCGGCTAAAAGTGGCAAAGCCAGCGAGATGATCACCAAAGCCTTTGGCGGTTCTGTGACCATCACGGGGGCTAAGTTGGACAAGCTTTTGGCGGAAGGTTTCACCAGCGCTGGCGCCCTGATGGAAGCGGCGCAGTAAGCCCGCGGAAAGACCAAGAGAGGGGCCAGATATGCACGAGAAAACGAGGTTTTCGACGGCACTGGGCCTTCTCTTTTTGCTGCTTGCAGCGGTCTTGATCCTGGTTTGGATCCCGCTCGACACAGAAACATCTTATGTTGAAAAAGTGCGTCGCAAACTGACCATCGGCGATGCGATGGCCCCCACGGTGGCCGCTGTTATCCTGGCGCTGGGCGGTCTTTTGGCGATTTTGCGCCCAGGATCTGATACGCAGCTTACCGGAGCCAACCTTCGGTTTCTGGGCTTGTTGCTTTGCACGCTTGCAGTGACTTTTGCGGTCATGCGCTGGGCAGGGCCTTTGGCAGCAAACCTGTGGGCAGAGGTCGAATACCGTGTTCTGCGGGACACCGCGCCCTGGAAATACATCGGGTACTTTCTGGGTGGCACGGGGATGATCACTGCGCTTATCACCATGGGTACGGGGCGTTTCCGCATCCACCACATGGGGATCGCGATGGCAGCGGTCCTGTTCCTGATCGCGGTTTATGATCTGCCATTTGACGATCTGCTCTTGCCCCCAAACGGCGACGTGTGATGGGCGTGCTCGACTATATCTGGCTGGGCATTCTGGCGGTCTTTCACGGGCCGGAGTTGTTCGCGATTGCCGGTGTGCCAGTGTCTGTGACCATCGTGATGGTACTGCTGGGGTTTCTGATCGGCATCGTGGTGGGGTCCACGCCCGGACTGGCAGGGCCGATGGCCATGGCTGTCAGCCTGCCGATCTTGATTTCCATTTTCGGTTTCACACCAGACGCCCTGTTGCCGGTCATGGGTTTTTTGATCGGCGTCATGAAAGGAGCGACCATCGGCGGCGCGGTGCCCGCGATCCTGTTCAACACGCCGGGCACGCCGGACGCATTTATGACAACGCTGGATGGCTACCCGATGGCCCAAAACGGCGAAGCCAAGCGGGCGCTGAAGGTTGCACATTTTTCTTCGGCATCGGGTGATACCTTCTCTGACATTGTTTTGATCCTGTGCGCGCCATTTCTGGCCCTGTTGGTAGAGGCCTACCTCGACCTGCCAGAAAAAACTGCGCTGTTGATCCTGTCGTTGGCCTTTATCTCTGCCGTGATCGGTAATTCGGTGGGCAAGGGCCTGATCTCCATGGGATTGGGGTTGCTGGCGGCCTATGTGGCGACGGGTGAGGATTTTTATCCGCGCCTCACCATGGGCGTGCCTGCCTTGTCGGACGGATTTCCGATTGCCACGGCGGTGTTAGGCGTGCTGATTTTGGGGGAAGTCTTCAAGGGACTTGAAGATCAGATGAACGAGCGCGCCGCCGGGCGCGCGGCGGCTGTGCCTGCCCAAAATGCGGACCAAAAATTGACGGGTGCTGACATCAAGGGACTGCTGCCCTTCATCGGGCGGTCTGCCGTGATTGGTACATTGATCGGCGCGTTGCCGGGGATCGGGTCCACGCTGGCTGCAACCCTTGGATATGCCAGCGGTCGGCGCCGTCAGGAGGCACGCGGCGGCAAGGCGTTTGGCACCGGCGCGCCGGAAGGGATCGCGTCGACCGAAGCCGCCAACAGCTCCGTTTCCGGGGCCAATTTGATCCCGGTTCTGTCGCTTGGTATTCCGGGCAATGCTGCGGCTGTTTTTCTTATCTTGGCCGCCGACAGTATTGGCGGGTTCAACCCCGGTCCTAGCGTTTTTCGGTTTACCGCAGATGAGGTCAATCCAGAGTTGGTGATTGCCTTTGGCCTGTTCACCACAATGATGCTGGCAAACCTTATGAACTGGACCATTGGTGGCGTTTTCATGCGCGCCATGGGCATCATGATCCGGGTTCCGAAACACATCCTTTTGCCAATTGTTTTGCTGCTGACGCTGACAGCGATCTATGTGCAGGAAACGTCACTGGCGGCGGTATGGTTTGCAATTGGTTTCGGTGTCATGGGGTATCTGATGCGCCGCGTTGGAATGTCCCCGCTGCCGTTTGTGATTGCCTTTATCCTGGGTGGCAATCTGGAGGCGACGGCCCGCCAGGCGTTTTCGGCCACCGGCGGCGATCCGTTTTTCCTGGTGAAGTCACCAATTGCCGCCGTTTTCCTGATCCTGACCATTGCTGTGGTGATTTTTGCCGCGCGTCCGTCGCCAGCAAAGAAAGCTGAGAAGTTATGACACGTCGTCCAAACATACTGCTTATTTCAGCTGATCAACATCGCGCCGATTGTATGGGCCATGCCGGACGGGCGATCAAAACGCCTAATCTGGATATGCTGGCGGTCCGTGGGACCCGGTTTGCCAATGCAATTTGCCCCACAGTTGTCTGCCAACCTGCGCGGGCATCTATCCTGACCGGGCAGTTGTGCCGCACCCACGGGGTGCACGACAACGGCATAGATCTGGACCCTGAGATTGGTGAGAAAGGGTTTGCCGGAACGCTGTCAAACGCAGGCTACAACACTGCCTATTTTGGGAAGGCGCATTTTTCGACCTATCACACCTATGCAGCTACTGGATCGCCGGAATGCATCAAGTCCTCTGCCGAGTATCCGGCGGATTGGAGCGGGCCTTACATGGGGTTTGAACACGTGGAGCTGATGTTGGTCGGCCACAATTGGTTTTTGCCCGAAAAGCCGCCGCGCGGGCATCACTATGAGCGGTTTTATCATGCGCTGGGCACCGGGGATGCGCTGTCAGAGCTCTACAACCAAAACGCGGCGGATACGAAAGAGGCGGCGCAAACCTGGCACTCAAAACTGCCAAGCTGTTGGCACAACACCACTTGGACCGCAAACCGGGCGATTGAGTGGATAAAGGCGCAAGATGGCGCAGATCCCTGGATGTCCTGGGTCAGCTTTCCCGACCCGCACCACCCATTTGACTGTCCGGAGCCTTGGTCACGCCTGCATCCTCCCGCAGAAGTCGACCTGCCAGTGCACCGCGAGAGGAGCTTTGAGGGACGTCCCTGGTGGCATGAAGCTGTACTGACAGCGGAGCCCACCGGCGACAGAGCCGGGGCCGAGATCCGCAAGGCGTATTCTCGGATCCCGCCGCAAAGTGACGATCAATTGCGCGAGATCATTGCAAACACATATGGCCAGATTGCCATGATCGACGATGCCGTGGGGCGGATTTTTGTGGCCTTGATGGAGGCCGGGCAGCTGGAAAACACGATCATCATCTATATCTCTGATCACGGGGATTGGCTGGGCGATCATGGGCTGATCCTGAAAGGGCCCATGCACTACGACGGGCTGTTGAAAGTGCCGATGATCCTGGCGGGGCCCGGTATCCCTGGCAGTCAGGTGGTGGAGGATCCGGTCTCGACCATTGACCTTGGGTCGACGTTTTTTGACTGGGCGGATGCGCAACCGCAGTTGACCCAGCACGGACAGAGCTTGTCGCCTTTGATAACCGGTGCAGGCACGCGGGAGTTTGCGCTGAATGAGTGGCAATTGCTGCCGACCCGTGCCGGTGTAGCGCTGAGCCTGTGCACAGTGCGCACGCGTGATAAGAAATTGACCGTTGATAGCATTTCAGGCGCGGGTGAGATGTATGATCTGGCCGAAGATCCGCATGAACTGGTAAACCTTTATGACGATCCCGGTTGCGCCGCGCTGCGCGCGGAATTGGAGGCGATGATGGCAACCCGGCCAGGCGATATGCGCCCTGACCAGCTACAGGTCGGCATGGCCTGATCGTTTTTGTACTGGCGCTTCGCACGCCTAAAGTTTGCGTTCGCCACGCAGGCCCAAAGGGGCGCTGCCCCTTTGGAATCCCCGGAGTATTTTAACAATGGAGAGGGCTTGCGTTAGGCCGCTCGTCAGAGTGTGTTGCGGTGGGAGGATTTGCCAATGACACATGTTTTGGTGGCTGGGGCCGGGATTGTGGGCGTGTCGACGGCGATTTGGCTGCAACGCGCGGGGTTTGACGTGACGGTTGTGGACCGGGCCGGGCCTGCGTCCGCCACATCTTTTGGCAATGCCGGGGTTTTGGCGGCCGGGGCGTTTGTGCCTGTGACCGTTCCGGGGTTGATGCGCAAGGTGCCGGGCATGTTGTGGAGCCGGGATGAGCCGCTTTTCCTGCGCTGGTCGTATCTGCCACGTCTGCTGCCGTGGTTGCGCAAGTATCTGAGTTACGCGCGGGCGGATCATGTGGAGCATTATGCCGCGTCGATGTCGCATATTCTGGCGGACAGTTACGCCCAGCACAAAGCGCTCTCCGAGGGAACCGGCGCGGAGAAATTTCTGTCAGACGACGACTATTGTTTTGGCTATTCCACGCGTGCGGCCTTTGAAGCGGATGCAAAAGGCTGGGACGTGCGGAAGCGCCATGGCGTGGCCTTCGAGGTGCTGGAAGGGGAGGCGTACGGCGCAGTCGATCCGGTCTATGGTGATCACTTCGAAGTGGTGGTGCGCTGCAAGGAACACGGGAGAATCAGTGACCCCGGCGCCTATGTGCGCACGCTGTTTGACCACTTTTTGGCCTCTGGTGGAAAATTTTTTAAGGCCACGATTGAAGATCTGGTTTGGCAGGGTGAAAGCTTACGTGGATTGGCCACAAATGCCGGTGAAATCTCAGGTGATATTGTGGTTCTGGCCACGGGTTCGTGGTCAAAGCCACTGGCCACGAAACTTGGCTGCGATCTGCCGCTGGAGGCAGAGCGTGGATATCACATCGAACTTGTTAACCCGTCGGAATACCCCAAGAATCCCATGATGGTGGCCTCTGCCAAGGCAGTTATCACGCCGATGGAGGGGCGGATTCGGATGGCCGGGGTGGTGGAGTTCGGTGGGTTGACCCAAGACAAAAGCAATGCACCAATTGCGCTTTTGAAACGACAAATTGCCGACATTTTACCGGGCATTACCTATGATAGAATTGATGATTGGGTAGGCCACCGCCCGGCTTTAGCGAACTCTTTGCCGGTTATTGGTGCTAGCCCCCGGTTTTCTAACGCTTATCTGGCGCTGGGCCACCAGCACGTGGGCTTGACAGGTGGTCCCAAATCGGGCCGGATCATAGCTGATCTGATCGCGGGACGGTCGCCCAATATCGATTTGCTGCCCTTTGATCCCGATCAATACAGCTAAATCGCGCCGCTTAAGACCGATCGGACGCGAAAACAGGGAGACACCTAATGAAGTCATTTACACTCGCTGCTGCCATGAGCATTGCGGCCACCGCCGCTTTTGCAGACGGCCATGCCCAGAAGTGGGACATGCCGATGGCCTATGCGGCCACCAACTATCATTCCGAGATGGGCGTGGTTTTCGCCGACAAGGTGCGGGAATACACCGAAGGGGCCATCGACATCACCGTACACCCCGGCGGGTCGCTGTTCAAAGGTGGTGAGATCAAGCGCGCTGTGCAAACTGGCCAGGCCCCGATTGGCGAACGTTTTATGTCTGCGCACGCCAATGAGGCACCGTTGCTGGGTTGGGACAACCTGCCGTTTATCGCCACCAGCTATGAGGCGAACGCCAAGCTTTGGGCCGCCGCCAAGGACAAGGTCAACGCGCAGCTGTCTGATCTGAACATGGTCGCTCTTTACACCTGCCCATGGCCGGGACAAGGCTTCTACTTCAAAAAGGAAGTGGGATCGTCGGCTGACACCAAAGGCATCAAGTTCCGCAGCTACAACTCTGCCACTGCCACATTTGCCGAAGAGCTGGGCATGGTCCCGGTTCAGATCGAAGCAGCAGAGTTGAGCCAGGCATTGGCGACAGGCGTGGCGGAAAGCTTCATATCGTCGGGTTCCACCGGTTATGACCGCAAGGTCTGGGAACATCTGACCCACTACTACAAGGTAAACGCCTGGTTGCCGCGCAACTACGTGGTGGTTAACAAACAGACCTGGGACGAGTTGGATGACGCCACCAAAGCGGGCATCACCAAAGCGGCCGATGAAACCGGTGCTGCATGTGCCGCAAAGTCTGAAGAGCTGGCCAATTGGTACTTCGAACAGCTGACCGCCAACGGCATGACCGTGGCTGATGCCGGTGCTGACTTCCTGGCGGAGTTGGAAGCTATCGGCGAAAAAATGACTGCTGAGTGGTTGGAAACAACTGGTGCGGACGGTCAAGCCATCCTCGACGCCTACAAGGCGTCGAACTAACGCAGATTGCGTTTGGTCCCCGGTGTCATGCCGGGGGCCACAAAATTTCAGAAAAGAGGGGGAAGCATCATGCGGGACTGGCAACCGGTTCTAGGCCTGCCGCTGTGGGTGTGGCTGTTTGTGCTGCCTGTGGTGTTGGTGGTGGTCTGCTGGGCGATACGGCCCCGCGCGATACTTCGGCCGATATGGCGGGTGCTCGACAAGGCCTATTTTGCGGGCGGTATCGTTGCGGCATTTTTCATGGTGCTGATCCTTGTACTGATCGTGGCCCAGATGGTGGCGCGCTGGTCGGGCGTGACGTTTCCGGGATCCACGGAATACGCGGGCTACGCCATGGCGGGCGCCAGCTTTTTTGCGCTGGCGCATGCGCTGACTTATGGCGCGCATATTCGGGTGTCGATCTTTCTCAACATGAACAGTTTTTTGCAGCGGTGGCTCAATGCGTTTGCCATGCTGATTGCGGCGGTCACGGCCACGTATTTCGCCCGCTATGCGATCAAGACGAATTTCTTTTCTGAAATGCTGAACGATCGCACGCAGGGAAATGACCAGGTGCCGGAATGGTTGCTGACAGGGGTCGCGATGCTGGGCACATGGCCCTGGAAATGGTCTGACCTTTGGGCTGATACCAAGGCAGAATGGGTGTTCACGCCCATATGGCTGCCGCAAATTACGATGTCTGTGGGTACGGTCCTGCTGGCGGTTGCCCTTTGGGATTATCTGATCCGGTTGATGGTCGAAGACCACCGGATCGAAGGGGAGGGTGTGGAATGACCGAATTTTACGCCACGATTGTCTTTCTGTTTGTGCTCTTTGCGTTGCTGGGGTCGAGTGTTTGGATCGGCCTTGCACTTATGGGTGTGGCTTGGGTCGGGATGGAGTTGTTCACCAGCCGCCCGGCAGGCGACGCTATGATCACGACCATTTGGACGGGGTCGAGCAGTTGGACACTGACTGCACTGCCGCTTTTCATTTGGATGGGTGAGATCCTATATCGAACACGATTGTCCGAGGACATGTTCCGTGGCCTGTCGCCATGGCTGCGTTGGCTGCCGGGTGGGCTGCTGCACACCAACATCGCCGGTTGCACGATCTTTGCGGCGGTGTCCGGGTCTTCTGCCGCGACACTGACCACTGTTGGCAAAATGTCGATCCCGGAACTGCGCGCGCGCGGCTACCCCGAATACATGATAATCGGCACGCTGGCCGGTGCCGCCACGCTAGGCCTGATGATCCCGCCGTCGCTGACGCTGATTGTTTATGGCGTGTCCATAAACGAGAGCATCACGAAGCTTTTCATGGCCGGTATCCTGCCAGGTTTGGTGCTGGCACTGATGTTCATGCTCTACATCGTCTTCTGGTACTTCATCAAATCAGACGAACGGCCAGAGCCGGAGCCGTCTATCAGTATCGGGCAGATGTTTTCTGAAAGCCTGTTTTTGATCCCGGTCTTGCTGCTCGTCGCGCTTGTGATCGGATCCATGTATCTGGGCTTTGCCACAGCCACGGAAGCTGCAGCGGTTGGCGTGCTCGGTTCCTTGATCCTGGCGTTGGCGCAAGGGTCGCTCAACTGGGGGACATTCAGCGCATCTTTGATGGGGGCCACACGTACGTCGGCCATGATCGCGCTGATCCTTATGGGGGCCGCTTTTCTGTCGCTGTCCATGGGGTTCACTGGTCTGCCACGGGCGCTGGCTGCCTGGATCGACGGTATGAACCTGTCACCAATCACGTTGATCGTGGCCCTGACGTTTTTCTACATCATACTTGGCATGTTCCTCGACGGGATCTCGTCGGTTGTGCTGACCATGGCGATTGTGGAGCCAATGATCCGCCAAGCGGGCATAGATGTCATCTGGTTCGGCATTTTTGTCGTGGTCGTGGTGGAGATGGCGCAGGTGACGCCGCCGATCGGCTTCAACCTTTTTGTCCTGCAAGGCATGACCAAGCATGAGATCAGCTATATCTCCAAGGTGTCCTTGCCGATGGTTGGACTGATGCTGCTGATGGTTGTGATACTGGTGGTTTTCCCGGATCTAGCGACGATGCTGCCGGAAAACATGAGCAAGTCACAGGAAAGGTAGTGGCCCTTTCGGTCTTGCAACTCGACACCCGATTTCCACGCGTTCCAGGGGATGTGGCATGTGCTCAGACCTTTGTGGAGCCGCCGGAAATCATTGAGGTGCCTCGCGCCACCGTGGCGCGGGTGGTGACCGACGATCCAAAAGCGGTGGACCTGACCGCTTTCCGAGATGCTGCGCGTAAGGCCAAAGGGCGCGTGGTAACGACGTCCTGCGGTTTTTTGGCCCCGTTTCAAGAGGTGCTGCAAAGGGATTGTAGAGGTCTTTTTGTGGCGTCGGCCCTTGGTGCATTGAGGCGGCTGGAATCGGAACACGGTCAGGGACGTGTTTTGGTGGTCACGTTTGACGCCCAAAAACTGGGTGACGCCTTTTTGCCAGCAAAGACGCCGCGCGTCGGGCTTAGCCCGGATATGCACCTGCGCAAAGTGATTGAGGGCGATTTGCCGGACCTGGACACCACTTGCGCCCAATCGGAATTGGTTGATCTTTTGCTGCGTGCCGTCTTGCAGCACGACCCAAGCGCGATCCTGTTGGAATGCACAAACCTGCCGCCCTACAAAACGGCCCTGCGCACAGTTTTTGGCGGCCCGTTCCATGATATTCTGACGGAAATCGAACGGGTGACCCCGGGTTCTGTACGAAAGGAATGGCGTTAGATGTCTTACGACCAAGCTGCGGAAGCCGACTTTGACGCGATCCCCGTGGTGGATGTGACGGGCATTCATGATGATGCAAACTTGCCTGCAATTGGCGAAGCGCTGGTGGCTGCGGCCCAAGCCTCTGGCTTTTTCTATCTTTCAGGGCACGGGGTGAAGGCCGGGCTGCGCGCGGATGCGTTTGCAGCATCGCGCCGGTTCTTTGCATTGCCGGAGGCCGAAAAAGCAACCGTTGCCGTCGATCAAACCCAACGGGGCTGGATGGCCACGGGCATGACCAAATTTGCCTCAGCCAAAGTGCCGGATGCAAAAGAGGTGTTCTTTTGGGGGTGGGACTATGCCGCTGATGACCCGGATTTGCTGGCGGGCGCGCCCCTTATGGCCCACAACAAATGGCCGGATGGCGCGGGGGCAGACCTGCGGGACGGTATCGAGCCGTACTATCTGGAGACCGTTGCGCTCGGCCGTCGCGTTCTGGCCGCTTTGGCTGTGGGATTGGGCAGAGCAGCGGATTTTTTCGAGGCGGCTTTCGCCAACCCACTGGCGCGTGGGCAGTTGGTCTATTACCCGCCGATGGATGATGCGGACCGGGTTGCGGAACGGTTCGGGGCAGCGCCCCACACAGACTTTGGAACGCTGACGATGCTGGCGCAGGACAATACCGGTGGATTGCAGGTCTTGTCGCCGTCGGGCGCTTGGGTGGAGGCGCCGCCGATCCCTGACACATATGTTTGCAACATCGGCGATCTGTTGCAGCACTGGACGGCGGGTCAGCTAAAATCCACCGTGCACCGCGTGATCAACCGCTGTGCGGGGGAACGGTATTCGATCCCGGTCTTCTGTGATCCGGCGAGCCGCTGGGTGATTGATCCGTCTGATTTCGGCGGCGCAGTGGATGCTGTGCCCCTGACAGCAGGTGAGCATATTGCAAAGCGCAATGCCGGAACGTTTTCGCAGTATAAGGCGTAAACGCCGCTGTCGTCGCTGATCCGTTGATTCGCGGATGGCTATCCTGGATGCTGGCCAATGCCGAAGGCTGCCGCGCATCCATGCGTTGCTTTATTGGGATAAAGGTTCGGTTGCGAAAAGCGCGGCTTTCAAAAGTAAAAAGTTCTAAATCACCACAAAGCTCGACGGAATTTGCAACGGATCGCTAACGTGCCGGTCTTCGAACCTGCACAGTGCGCTTTACCTTAAGGTTAGTTAACAAGTTATTTTTTCAAACCTTTCCAAGCCCTTGCGAATCCTCTCTCGCTAAGGGAGAGTCGGTGCATTCCAACGGAGAGGAAAAATTGGATGACCCTCAAAACAACACTGCTTGCAACTGCTGCTATCGCGATGACCGCGGTTGGTGCCTCAGCTGAGACCATTCGCTGGGCCCGCGCCGGTGACGCGCTGACGCTTGATCCCCACGCCCAGAACGAAGGCCCGACATCCGCGCTTGCGCACCAGATCATGGAACCGCTTGTGATGCGCGACATGACCGGCGCCATGGTGCCGGCCCTTGCCACCGAATGGGGCCCGTCAGAGGCCAACCCAAACGTTTGGGTGTTCAAACTGCGTGAGGGCGTGACCTTCCACGACGGCGCCGAGTTCGACAGCGAAGATGTGGTGTTCTCGCTCAACCGCGCCATGACCCCTGACAGCGACTACAAGGAACTGCTGGCATCCGTCAAAGAAGTCCGCGCCACAGACAAATACACGGTAGAGATCGAAACCGACGGTCCAAACCCGATCATGCCGTCGAACCTGACCAACATGTTCATGATGGACAAGGGCTGGGCTGAGGCCAACAACGCGGTCAAGGTGCAGGACTATGAAGGTGGCGAAGACACTTTTGCGGCCAAAAACGCGATGGGCACCGGGCCTTACATGCTGGTTTCTCGTGAACCGGACGTCAAAACGGTTTTGAAGATCAACGACAACTATTGGGGCAAAGGTGAGTTCCCAATGGAAGTGACCGAGATCATCTATACCCCGATCCAGAACGCAGCGACCCGTGTCGCAGCGATGCTGTCTGGTGAAGTCGACTTCATCCAGGACGTGCCGGTACAAGACTTGGCCCGCGTGGCGGATGCTGACGGCCTTGACGTGCGCACAGCGCCGCAGAACCGGGTAATCTTTCTGGGTCTGAACCAAGGTGCAGACGATCTGGCAAACGACAACGTTGACGGCAAGAACCCGCTGGCAGACTTGCGCGTGCGCAAGGCCATGTCGATGGCGATCAACCGTGATGCGATCAAACAGGTCGTTATGCGTGGTCAGTCGGCACCTGCTGGCATGATCAGCCCACCGTTTGTGAACGGCTGGACCGCAGAGCTGGACACCGTACCAGCAGGCGGCGTGGAAGAAGCCAAGAAGATGATGGCCGAGGCTGGCTATCCGGACGGTTTCTCGATCCAGCTCGACTGCCCGAACGACCGTTACATCAACGATGAGGCGATCTGTCAGGCAGCTGTCGGCATGCTGGCGCAAATCGGTGTTGTCGTGAACCTCGATGCGAAGCCGAAGGCGCAGCACTTCCCGCTGATCTCGAACCTCACAACCGACTTCTACATGCTTGGCTGGGGTGTCCCGACTTACGACTCTGAATACATCTTCAACTTCCTGGTTCACACACGTGGTGAAAAGTACGGCTCCTGGAACGGCACCGGTTATTCCAACGCAGACCTCGATACAAAAATCGTGGCGCTGGCATCGGAAACCGATCTGGACAAGCGGAACGCTATGATTGGTGAGATCTGGGCCAAAGTGCAGGAAGATGCGCTTTACATCCCGATCCACCACCAGGTGCTGAACTGGGGTATGAAGTCGAACGTGGGCACCATCGTTGCACCGGACGACACTGCCAAGTTCAAATACTTCACCATGAAGTAAGTGCTTGGCGCTCAATAACTAACCTTGGTGAAACCCCGGAATTCCGGGGTTTCACTTTTTGGGGCCTGTCTTTTTTGGATCCGTGGATCGGCGTCAGCTTGAGGGTCCAGCCGCACCTTCCTTGACAATCTGCGCCAAATTCCTGTTTTGCGCATTTGCTGTGCGCACTGTTGGCACAACCTGCTTTTCGAGCGCGGTCAGGCTTTTTTGGACTTCGGCAAGGGCGCCTTTTATTTCGGCATCCGACATCAGATTTGATGGGACATTTTTGACCGCGCTGGCAAAACGGAGCTTGGCCCGTTCCAAAATTTCCAACGCGCTGTCGGCTTTTTCTTTAAGAGACATGATGGCCGTTTTGTAAGCTGCGGCATTGTAGTTTGACGCGTTTTGCCCATAGAGCGTGATATGTTCCACCACGTTTTCCATCGGCCTTTGAATGCGCTCTAAGGCACGCTCCAGTCCTTTGGGGCCTGTTATCAGGTTTTCTATTTGGGCCCGCGCGGTATTGCCTCCGGTAGATTGCCAATTGGCCAGCACGCTTTCTCGAAGGGCCTGGCTGTTTTCTCCGGCATTGGCGGCTGTGCCGGCCTGAGCAGTCATGCGCACCATCTGCTTCGCGTCGTTTTCGATCTTTTTCACGAATTTCAAAGCGGCACTGCCACGGTCGCGGGCGGCTTCAAAGATTTCGTTAATGCCGCGTTGCTGCGATTTGAAATTGTCTTCCAGCGAGTTCGGCAACTTGTATTTCTTGGAAAGGTTAGTCCACCCAAGGTTCCGGTCCTTCTGGAATTGGTTTCGAATGCGTGTGGTGTGCAGGTTCATCATCTCGTCCGCAAAGGCAGTGGCCTCTTGCGATAATCCGTCAGCAATTTCCGCGAATTGACGCGCACGATCGCCAGCACCGTTGGTTGCGCTGCGTTCTGCTTCCTTCAGTGCGAGGCGTACTTTTTTCATCTTTTTATCAGTGTCCTGTGCGGCCTTCTGGCAGGCCTTAAAGACGTATTCCGCCTCTGAGAGATGATATTTCCGCCGATCTTCGAATTCTTTCAGCGCTTTTTTAAAGTTGCGCTCTATCCCTTTGTCGCCGGCGGCATCTGCCGCCACGGCCCCGGCAATCTGCGCCGTGGCAGCGAACTTGGCGAGCTTGGCTTGCGCGTCGTTCAGCATGGCGCCCGCCTTGCGGTCCATGACGGTGAAGGCCTTCATCATAGCCTGTTTTGCGGCGCCGGATTCCTTCGACTTTCGGGCACCCACCATATTGCCGTAACGCACCAAATGTTCGGCGTAGGTGTCTAGGGCCGCGTTCAACTGGTCGCCTGTCCGAGCTTTGTCGAGTGCTTTTGCTGCATTGTCGAGCTTCGAGGTCGCGTCGAGCATTGCGATCGTCTGGGTGCTGACCGCCGCATCGCGGCAAGTTTTCATGAAGTCACCCATGAATTTCGTGTGAACACTGAAGTGGCCCATGTCTTTTCTCCCATTTTCAGCTGGAAGCGTAGACAAGTGGGTCCACTGCGCCAAGCCCTAGTGGCATCTGCGACGGGTCGACTTCGGTATCGCAAGCGCGGCGTCAGACAGAAATTCGGCCTGGCGACAGTTTGCCTCCGCCGACCAAAGGCATTACCAAAGGTGTAACTCAACAACATGGAGGTTCTGATCATGAAGGCATTTGCTGTTATAGCGGCTGTCGTCTGCGCGCCCGTTCTGGCGTCAACGGCAGTAGCGGAGGAGTTCAAATGGGCGGGCACCACTGACCCGCAAACCATGGACCCGCATGCGGTGAACTCTGCCCCCGTGTTGGGGTTTCTGAACAACGTCTACGAAGGCCTCGTGCGCCGCGGCAAGGAAATGGCGATTGAACCAGCCCTTGCGGTCAGCTGGGAGCCGATCGGCGCTGGCGAAGGCTGGCGTTTCAAGCTGCGCGAAGGCGTGACCTTTCACGACGGCAGCGCGTTTGATGCCGATGACGTGGTGTTTTCATATGAGCGTGCTTCCAGCGAAGAAAGTGACACCCGCAGCTGGTTCGCGCCCGTGTCCGAGGTGGTTAAAGTTGACCAGTTCACAGTCGATATCATGACAAGCGCACCGAACCCGATTTTCCCGGACAGCATCGCCAACTGGATGATGATGGACAGCGGCTGGGCCGAGGCAAACAGCACGACACGGCCAGACAAAGAGAACGGCAATTACGCCACCATAAACACCAACGGCACCGGCGCCTTTAAGGTCACTGCGCGCGAACCCGGCTTGCGCACAGTGCTGGAGCCCCATGCAGGCTGGTGGGGTGAGGTTGAACACAACATCACCAAAGCCGAATTCAACCCGATCCAGAACCCGGCCACTGCTGTTGCTGCCTTGTTGGCCGGTGACGTGCACATGATCAATCCGGTGCCGATCCAGGATGCTGCCAGATTGGAAGGTGAGGGAGCCGTCAAGGTTATCCGGGGCATCGAGGCCCGCGTGATCATGTTGGGCTTCGGGCATGAACTGGAGACGCTGAAGTACGGCGCTGATGCGGGCAAGCCAAACCCGTTCAAAGATGTTCGCGTTCGTGAAGCGGTTGCCAAGGCGGTGAATGTGCCCGCGATTTTGCAGCAAATCATGCGCGGCAATGCCGAAGAGGCAAGCCAACTCGTCAGCCCGGCCATGCGCGGATATTCCGCCGCCAACACGGACCGCCCGGCGTTTGACGTCGAAGGCGCCAGGGCGTTGTTGGCGGAGGCCGGTTATCCCGACGGGTTCGCTTTTGGTCTCAAGTGTCCGAACAACCGTTATCTGAATGATGAAAGCGTTTGTCAGGCTGTGACCGGTATGCTGGCTCAGATCGGGCTGAAGGCGCAGCTCGACGCGATGCCGGTGCAGAACTACTGGCCGGAGCTGCGGGCTGACAACTACGACATGTACCTGCTGGGCTGGTCGCCTGGTACGTTCGATGCCGAACACCCAATCCGCTTTCTTGCCACCACACCAAACGCTGAAAAGAAGCTAGGATCGTGGAACTTCGGCGGCTTTTCCAACGCTCGTGTGGATGAGATGTTGCCAATGATCCAGTCAGAGATCGACGACGAGAAGCGTCAGGCGATGCTCGATGAGGCAGCCAAGATCCTGCAAGACGAGGTCGCATATGTGCCAATGTATGTGCAACCTTTGGTCTGGGGAACACGGTCCAATATCAATCTGACCCAGCGGCCCGACAACTTTTTCATCCTGCGTTGGGTGACGGTTGACGGCTAAATGCCCTCAACAACACCGGGTGAGGCCTGTGCCGCCCGAAAAGATATGAAAAACCGGGGCCTGACCCCGGTTTTTCTTATGACCGAAGGATTTTCTTGGTCGACCCTACTGCCATGGCAATGTCCTGGTAGTGCTGCCGCCGCGCTTTTGAGTTGCCCGTTGACCGCAAGAGTTTCGTTTCTGTCTCTTGGACTATTTTAAGCGCCGCCCGGTTCACTGCTGGCACAGCTTTTGGCTTAACTGCCCGGTAGCGCCCGTTTTTTCCAGTGGTTTTGGGGACGGCTTTGTCTTCGTTGCGCCGGGCCAATGCATCTAGTTTTTTGGCCGCGTCGTTCAAAATTTCCCGGGCTTTAGAGTATTGCTGTTGGTTGTCGGCTTCGCGGGCAGCGCGTCGAAATGCGGCGGCGAGACAGGAGACATTTGTTGTTTTCTTTAGCGTTGGACACTCTTTTAGGGCAGCCCGCATTGGTCGCGTGATTTTTGAGGTCGTCACTGGGTTCAGTGCGAACCGGCTAGAAATATTTCCGCCTTCGTCTTCACCTTGAGCAAGGGCCAACGGTGGTTGTAGTGCGTCAAAGAGATGCGGGATGAAGCCTGCTTTGCGTGGTTCCAGCGCCCGATCCGGACTAACGAGCATCGCAGCCGCGACGGTCAAAACACCGAGACCGATCTTTTTTAAAGGTGGTCGAGTCATTGGTTCATCCGATCCTTTTCAAATGTCCGCTGAAAGCCCGAGCGTTCGTGCTTTCACGAGGCAAAACGGTTTCAAAGAGATTTCGCAAAAGCTGCGACTAAAGTGATTTCTTAGTATTTTGTTAATCGGCGGCATCATACATTATCTGCCGCCGATAAATCTTTTCCGCGGACTTTAGGACCGCAGAATCTTTTTGGTTGAGCCCACAGCAGATGCAATGCGCTGATAGTGCACCTTACGCGCCTGACTGCTGCCGGTGGAGCGAAGTAGTTTGGTCTCTGCTTCTTGAACGATCTTAAGTGCGGTCCGATTGACGCCGCGTACAGCCTGTGGCTTCACCGCAGTGTAACGTCCGTTTTTGCCCCGCTTTTTGGGCGCGGACTTGTCCGCATTCCCACGTGCCAGGGCGTCGAGTTTTTTGGCGGTGTCGTTCAGGATCTTTCTGGCGTCGCTATAATCGGGCCGACTGCCAGCAGCGCGTGCTGCCTTTTTGTAAGCAGCTGAAAGACACGAGGCCAGATAGGCGCTCCCGGCAGACCGGCAGTCTGCTCCGGCCCCTTCAAGGGGCTGAGTTACTTTTGATGTGACCGAATCGCCAAACGCAACCGAGCTATTGGTGCTACGCCCATCAGGACCAGCATGAGCTTTGGGCAGCGCCAGCAAGTCCAAGATATGGAAGACGCTTTTGGGTTCTGTTACTCCGCCGACGTTGGGGGTTTCAGAAGCGTTGTTTGGGCTGAATGTGAAAACGCCTAGGGCCATAACCGTGCCAAATAGAGCTGTTTTTGGAAAAATGGGGTTCATTGTTTCTGTCCTGTCTTCATTTGGTGTTTGTATGTTGCTTGCCAGACTGTGTGCTATTCCTCGATCCCATATGCACGGCGCAAACCACGCTGCGTGCCAGGACCGAAGTCGGCATCAATAGCGCCTTCGTAGAAGTCCTTTTCTGACAAAACAAGTTGTAGCGCGCGACGGGTAGACTGCTTGAACATCCGGGGCTGTTCTGACAGCAGGTTCAGCACGTCCTGATTGCCGCTGCGCAGCGCATCATAAAGGTAGCGCGCTGCATCGTCGGGCGAACGCCCTGGCACATCGCCATCGTCGATCAGCGCGGCAATGTTGAACATCGCCTCAGGGTGGCGCAGGTCCGCTGCGCGCTGGAACAACTCGATTGCCTTGCGAGGGTCCCGAACAATGTTTAGGCCGCCTTGGAAATGCAGAAAGCCCAGGTCATTGATTGCGTCAGCAAAGTCCTGATCTGCGGCTTTCCAATAAAGCTCAGTCGCTTTGTCCACGTCTTGTGGCACGCCGATGCCACGTTCATAAAGCCTGCCTAATTCAAACTGGGCTTCCGGATCACCTTCTTCGGCGGCTTTTTGCAAAAGCTCCACGGCGCGCGACGGTTCAAACCGGTCGCTTTCCGGGTTCAGCCGCATGTAAGCCAGGCCTTTCAAAGCGCGGGTGTCGCCGATGTTGGCAAGTGCCAACAGTTGCTGTTCGTCATCAGATTTTAGTGCGGCCCAAAATGTCTTTCGGTCGTCTCTGTCGGCGACCGTGTTGGACGCAGCCGTTTCGCCGGCAAGGAAGTACGGATTGCCCGACAACGACCCATAGGTGTGCGGCTCCTGGAAATTGAACGTGGTCCTTAACACGTCATCCCGGACACTTCGGAAAACCAGCCCAATCTCCAGGTTTTCTTTTTGCAGGTTGCGAGATAGGGCCAGCGCGTAAGGGCTGTTTTCGGCCTCACCGTCAAAGGCGACGGCTCCCGCCTCCGCCGCAAAGGCGACCAGGGTTCCCCGGTCAGGCGATGGTTTTGCCAGCCCGCCGGATGCGGCCGCGTTTGGGTCACCTTCGACCTGCAGTGTTATCTGGCCGCTGCCATCTGGGTTCAAAAACGGATCGTCGCGGCAACTGTCCAGGATCACAATCCGCAGCTGTCGGGCTTTGTCCACAGCCGCTAAGACATCGTCGAGCGATACGGATTGCTGGGCCACCTCTGATCGGTTTTTCGGCGCGACGTCGGCTGGCAGCAGCAGGTTTTGACCGCCAAATTCAATCCCATGCCCGGCGAAATAGACCAGTGCCACGTCGGCGGTTTCCGCCTCAAAAGCGAACTTGTCCAGCGCCGCGCGAAGCTCAGCAAGCGTCGGATTTTGCAGGCGAGTTACCTCAAAATCAAGCTTTTCCAGCGTGTTACCCATCAGGTTGCTGTCATTGACTGTGTTCTTGAGATCCGTTGCAGTGGTGTAGTCAGCGACCCCGATAACAAGTGCCGCCCTGCGTTCTTCTGCCTCCGCGCCAATTGCAAAAGCGGTACACAGCCCAAGCATAACAATCAGGGCCAGCCCGGAATTTCTAAAAACATCAAACAGCTTTTGAGCGGTCATCGCAGCACCCCACATAACGTTGGGGTAAACGTATCGCTCGCCCTTCAACCCGTCTAGTGATGTGCGTCACGGATTTTGGGAATTATCCGTCTTCTGGTTCAAGTTCACGTCAGACACACTCTGGTTCGCTGGGTGGATTGGGATATGTCTTTGGGTGGCCAACGGTGCAAAGGGGGCAGGTATGGGCGTTTTGATCGACGGAACTTGGCAAGTGGAAGACCCGCGGACCAAAGAAGCGGGTGACGGATCATTTAAGCGCGTCAATTCAACTGTGCGAGACTGGATTGCGCCGGAACCTATGCCGCCGGGCCGTTTGCATCTCTTTGTCGCTTGGAATTGTCCTTGGGCGCATCGGGCAATGTTGCTGCGGGTTGTCAAAGGACTGGAGCCCGAGATTGACATCTCTTACGCGGCCCCGCGCCGCAACGATCAGGGCTGGGTGTTTGAACCTGATGGCGAATTTGCCGACACGCTTTTTGGCGGCGAGGCGCTGCACCAGGTTTATGGTCGCATTGATCCGGCGTATACCGGCCCAGCCACCACACCGCTTTTATGGGACGGCGGGGCAGGCCGCGCTGTTTCCAACGAATCCGCTGATATCTTGCGAATGCTGAACGCCGCCTTTCGCGACCATGGCCCGGACCTCGCGCCAGAGTCGTTGGTCGATCAGATTGACGCCTGGAATGCCGAAATTCACCCCAAACTCAACAATGGCGTCTATCGGGCGGGGTTTGCCCGGACCCAAGAAGCTTATGAGGCTGGATACATGGATGTCTTCGAAACGCTCGATCGGATTGAGGCGCATCTGGGTGATCACCGCTATCTCTGCGGGGAGACAATTACGGAGGCGGACCTGCGACTCTTCCCAACGCTTGTCCGTTTCGACGTGGCCTACCACGGAGCGTTCAAGTGTAACCGCAACCGGCTGATCGATATGCCCAACCTCTGGCGCTATGCCCGGGAGCTTTATGCGCTGCCCGCCGTGGCGGACACGGTGCGGTTTCAGGTCTACAAGAACGGGTATTATTCGAAGTCAGAGCTACGTAATCCGCTGGGGATCGTGCCTCTGGGGCCAGATGTGGATTGGACGTCCGATGTTTAGATCCATTCTCTCCGTAGCAGTGCTCGGATTGTTCAAAATAATTTTGCTAACGCATCACGGAGCTGCCGAGCAATCTAAACTTCCACCGTGTGAAGCAGGTTTGATTGGCTGGATCGAAATGATAGCTCGCGAGGCACAACAAGCGGCGTGCCCCCACTCCGAGTTCTTTCAAAACGAGAAAATTGGCCTTGCTCGCGCGGCCCTGCATCAACAGTTGTCACGGGAATTCAGCGTACAAGATCTGGATCACCTGCGATTGATTGCGGGGGTGGATGAAAGAGAAATATCTTGCTGGTCATTTTCTAAACTAGGCGTGGACATTAACGGTCCTTTTCTAGCTGAGAAAGTAGAGAGAGAAGCCAGTCTGCAACTCGCTTTGGCGACGAGACTCAAGTCCTTACCCAATGGCTTTTGTTATGAAGCAAAAAAGCGATATCGTTATGAGGGCAAGCTGCCCTAAGGTATTGAATTCTGTGTTTGCGTCTGGACCCCAACACCGCACCATGTTTAACACTGACAGATGATCGGTTTCGTCCTCCGCCGCGTTTTGCAGTCTGTCCTTGTCCTGCTTATTGTGGGGTTGGTGGCGTTTTCCATGTTCCGCTTTGTGGGCGACCCTATCGACAACATGTTGGGGCAGGAACGCACGCAGGCGGATATTGAGCGGTTGCGCACGCAGCTGGGGCTCGACCAGCCGTTTCCGGTTCAATATGCCAAATTCCTGGGCAACGCGGTGCAAGGCAATTTCGGTGTCAGCTACCGGCAAGGGCGGCCTGTATCCGATATCCTGCTGGAGCGCGCGCCCGCGACGTTGGAACTTGCTGCGGTTTCTGGTGCTTTTGCGATCCTGATGGGGATTGCGCTTGGTGTTTTTACGGCCATCCGCCGGGACGGGTTTGCTGCAAACATGATCATGACTGTTTCGCTGCTGGGGGTCAGCTTGCCCACGTTCCTGATTGGTATCCTTTTGATCTATGTCTTCTCAGTGGGGATGCAGGTGCCCGTCCCATTCACCGACTGGGTTTTGAACACCAGGGTTGGGTTGCCTAGTTTTGGGCGCGGCGACACGGTTCAAATCGGCGGCTGGTCCACCGGGTTTTTGACCAAGTCGGGCCTATTGGCGCTGGTACTGCCGTCTATCACCCTCGGGCTTTACCAGATGACGCTGATTATGCGGCTGGTGCGGTCAGAGATGCTGGAAGTATTGCGCCAGGACTACATCCGGTTTGCCCGCGCGCGGGGGCTGCGCGAACGTGTGGTGAATTTTCGCCATGCGCTGAAAAACACGATGGTGCCGGTGATTACCGTCACGGGCCTGCAATTGGGGTCCATTATCGCCTTCGCGATTATCACAGAGAGCGTGTTTCAATGGCCGGGGGTCGGGCTCTTGTTCATCAACGCGATCCAGTTCGTGGATATCCCGGTGATGGCCGCCTACCTGATGCTGATTTCGGTCATGTTTGTGGGCATCAACCTGGTTGTGGACCTTCTCTACTTCGCTATTGATCCGAGGCTCAGGACATGACCAACAGCGCACAGATCAAACCGCCGGGCCGGTTGGCGCGCTTCTGGGCATCCGATTTTGCCTGGAATTTTCGCCGCTCGCCTGTGGCGGTTGTCAGCTTTGTCTTTGTGGCAATCCTGGTTCTATCAGCCGTTTTTGCGCCGCTGATCGCACCCTACAATCCGTTTGACCCGGCCAGCCTGAACCTGATGAACGGGTTTTCGGCGCCGATGACGCCTAATGCGTTCAGCGGTGACAGCTTCTGGCTGGGCACAGATGACCAAGGGCGCGACGTATTTTCCACGATCCTTTACGGCATGCGGATTTCGCTGTTTGTAGGGTTTGCAGCGGTTTTATTTGCACTGGTGCTGGGTGTGCTGCTCGGCCTGATTTCGGGCTACATGGGCGGCTGGACCGAAACTATCATCATGCGGATCGCCGATGTGCAGTTGACGTTTCCGGCGATCCTTGTGGCCATGCTTATCTTTGGCATCGCCAAAGGCATTACGCCCGTGGAATATCGCGACCAGATGGCAATCTGGGTGCTTATCATCGCTATCGGTTTGTCCGACTGGGTGCAGTTCGCCCGTGTGGTGCGTGGGGCCACACTGGTGGAGAAGAACAAGGAATATGTACAGGCGGCGCGTTTGATTGGACGCTCTCCGGTGGCGATCATGCTGCGCCATATCCTGCCGAACGTGTTAAGCCCGGTGCTGGTTATCGCCACCATATCCTTGGCACTGGCGATCATCGCAGAGGCAACCTTGAGCTTCCTCGGCGTTGGCGCGCCGCCGACGCAACCGAGCCTCGGTACGCTTATCCGAATTGGGCAGGGGTTCCTGTTCTCCGGCGAATGGTGGATCCTGTTCTTCCCGGCCATGACGCTGCTTGCGCTGGCGCTGAGCGTTAACCTGCTCGGCGACTGGCTGCGCGATGCGCTGAACCCGAAGATGCGGTGATTGAGATGGTTTCCAAGTCTACCAACCGGCGCGCATGCGCCATGCCCGACCTCCCCCCTGGGAGGGCATCTTTCCATCAGGTGTCGCGCGCGCAGCGGCTTCAGATCATTTTACAACTGCCCAGCCAGGCTGAAACCAAGCCCACCCAAGGTCGGGCATGGCGCATGCGCGCCTCTCGTGGTGCCAAATGACCGAACCCCTCCTCATAATCGAAGACCTGCAGGTCGCCTTCCCAACGCGCTATGGTGACTTCATCGCGGTGCGCGATGCGGCGCTAACGCTTGCACCGGGGGAGATCCACGGGTTGGTGGGCGAATCCGGTGCTGGTAAATCCACAATCGGCGCGGCGGTTATGGGTTTGCTTGACGGGGCGGGGCATATCGCAGGCGGCACGGTTCATTTCCGGGGGGAGGCGATTTCCGGCCGCGACCGGGCGGGGATGCAGGCGCTGCGGGGCAAGAAGATCTCCATGATTTTTCAGGACCCGCTGACGTCGCTCAACCCTCTTTTCACTGTGGGCGAACAACTGACCGAGACCATCCTGGCGCACATCGACTGCACCTCGGACGAGGCGGAACAGCGCGCGAAAGATCTGCTCGACCGCGTGGGTATTCCGGATCCTGACACACGGATAAACCAGTATCCGCATCAGTTTTCCGGCGGCATGCGGCAGCGGGTGGTGATTGCGCTGGCGCTCTGCTCGGAACCCGACGTGATCATCGCGGATGAGCCGACCACCGCGTTGGACGTGTCGATACAAAAACAAATCCTCGATCTGATCCGGTCGCTGGCGACCGAGCGCCAGGTGGGCGTTGTCCTGATCACCCACGATATGGGCGTGATTGCCGAGACCACCGACACGGTTACAGTGATGTACATGGGTGAGGTGGTCGAAAGCGGGCCAACGGCGGACGTGCTGGGCACACCCAAGCATGAGTACACGCGCAGTCTGATCGCCGCAGTGCCGCGCCCGGACCGTAAGGTCGAACGGTTTCCGCAGATCAGCTATGGTGGGCGCGACACCCGGTTTGCCATTGATGAGATTGCCAAAGACTGGCCAACCCAGGCAGCCCCCGACGGGCCATTGGTGGAGGTCAAGAACCTCACAAAGAAGTTCGTCGAAAAGGGCAGCCTGATCCGGTCGCGGCGCAAATTTTTCACGGCGGTCGATGACGTCAGCTTTGATCTGCGCGCGGGGGAGGTTTTCGGCCTTGTGGGGGAAAGTGGGTCCGGCAAGTCCACAATCGCACGCATGATTGCGGGGCTCTACCAACTTGACGGCGGAACGGTGGATTTCGACGGGACCCAAGTGTCTGGCGCCGATGCAAAGACGCAAGAGGCATTTCGCCGCCAAATTCAGATGATCTTTCAGGATCCCTATTCATCGCTCAATCCACGCCACCGGGTCGATGCCATCGTGGCGGAACCTGCGTTGCATTTGGGTGTGATGCCTAGGGCAGAGGTTGGAGACAGGGTGCGGGATCTGCTTGAAAAAGTGGGTCTTGGAGCGGATGCGGCGCTAAAATACCCGCATGAATTTTCTGGTGGGCAACGGCAGAGGATTTCGATTGCGCGCGCGCTTGCGACGCAACCCCGGTTTCTGATCTGCGATGAGCCTACCAGCGCGCTGGATGTATCCATTCAGGCGCAGATATTGAACATCCTGAAGGATCTGCAGGACCACTTGGGGCTGACCATGCTTTTTATCAGTCACGACTTGCCGGTCGTACGGCAGATGTGCAACCGCGTGGGCGTCTTGCGCAACGGCAAGCTTGTGGAGGTGGCGGAAACGGAAGCTTTGTTCAGCGCGCCGCAGGCTGATTATACGCAAGAGCTTTTGTCGCTGATGCCGAAGACTGATTTGCTGTCGACCGAGGGTCTGGGCGACTAAATCGGCGCTTTTGAGGTTTCAAAAAACGCGCTCACCCAGCGCTCAATCCCCGCATTTGCAGATCAAAACCATTTTGAATATGCGCGGTGATATCCTCCAGCGCCTGGGTTTTGTCCCCCGCCTCAATCGCATCGACGAGTTGTTGATGCTCTCCCAGAGATGCAGAAAGATCGACGTTTTCTATGGCGGAGAACAGGTGAAAGGCCATGGCCTTGCCCCAGATCATATCGAACATCTCCAACAAGAAGCGGTTGCCGGCCCGTTCAACAAAGGCGCGGTGGATGTTTCGGTTCGCCTCAAAATATCCGCGCGCGCTGCGATCCTCCAGGTTCTCTTCGTTTCGGATCAAATCGCGAAGCTCTGTCACGTCGTTTGCGTCCTGGCGGACCGCCAGAATGCGTGCCGCCTGACCTTCTACTGCCGCACGGGATTGATAAAGCTCGCGCACCTCTTGGTCGTCCATGCGGTAAAGCTTGAAGCTGCCCCGGTTAGATGCCTCTAACACACCTTCTTGTTCGAGGCGCATCAATGCCTCCCGCACCGGGGTCCGGCTGATCTGCATCTCAGCCGCCAGCTTTTCCTGGATCAAAAGGTCATCGGGTCCAATGTCTTGACGCATGATCGCCGAGACGAGTTCGTCGTAGACCTCATCAGCGAGGCGGCGGCGTTGGGGTTGGATGCTTTTAAGGGGCATGGGGCAGGGCTCTCCGCGACTGTATCAATGTATACAGTATCCAGTGATACACACGCAAGCGTGGCGTTTTTCGGCTGGGCAGGTATTCAGTGTTGAAGCAGCCTGGCGAAGATGTAGGTATGTGTGCCAAATCCCGCACGGACGCAAGAGTTATGACAAAGCTAGGTCTTATCACCCTTTCCATTAGCCTTATCGCAAACGTTGCTATCGCCGGAGTGCCGGAAATGAAGGCCTGCGGCAAAGGGCTCGACACCCCTAGCCGCAAGATCTTTGACGCTGTGGTGGTCGCCCTGCGGGCCAATCCATCCGCCGATCCCGAAACCGTTGTGCGGTCCAAAACCATGGACTTGGTCAAAAGTGGTGACGTGCCAGTTTTGCGCGCGCGCAAGCACGCCCTTGCGGCTGTGGATTGCCTGAAAAAGGCCCAAAACTAACGAAAGTTCACTGTCCGGGCTTTCCCACTTGCGCCGCTTCGTATACTGTATACAGTACACGAAAGCCAGAAGGGAGGCTCGCATGTGCGGAATCGCAGGGCGCATTCTTTCCAGCCTGGGCAGGGTCGGCCAAGACCTTGTCGAACTGATGGATGCTCAAGAACACAGAGGCGCGGATTCAACTGGATTTGCCGTCTACGGCCCCGCGCGGGACACGGGATACGTGCTGCGCGGCATGGGGTTTGACAAATCGCAGATCGATGCGGATTTGGGTGATTTCACCAACATCCTCCGCGACAACGGCGCGGATTTTCTGTCTGATCCCGACATCAAGACCGACGGCGCCAAACACTATTGCTTTCGTATGGAAATCTCCGACCCGGCGGATCTAACCGGTTGGGTCAACGACGCTGACAGCATCTGCGGCCGCATTGAAGTACAGTCCTGCGGGCGCAGCCTGGAGATCATCAAAGACATCGGCGGTGCGGCAGACGTGGCCGACAAACACGGCGTGCGCGACATGGTGGGGACCCACGGTCTGGGCCATGCCCGGCTTGCCACGGAATCCAGCGTTTTGCCCAATGCCAGCCACCCGTTCTGGGCGCGCCCGTTCAGCGACGTGGCCATCGTGCACAATGGCCAGATCACCGACTATTTTACCTGGCGTGATAAGCTGGAACGCCAAGGTTACCGCTTTTTGACCGGCAACGACAGCGAGCTGATTGCGGTTTGGGTCAGTGACCAGATCAAGGCCGGTCTGACGATGGAACAGGCGCTGAAAAAGTCCATCACCTCTATTGATGGGGTGTTCACCTATATGATCGCCAACCCAGGCGGCATCGGGTTCGCCAAAGACCGGTTCGCCATGAAGCCACTTGTGGTGATTGACGATCAGGGCAGCCTGGCCATGGCGACCGAGGAACAGGCCGTGCGCCGCGTCTTTGCCGATGAATGTGACGTCATCAACTATGACGGCCCGTCCATGACCGAGCTTTGGGGCGTCGGCAATCGGAGGTTGGCCGCATGAGCGAACATGTGGTTGATGTGGGCAAGCGCCACATCCGAGAGATTAACGAAGAAATTCAAGAGGCTGCGGCGCGCGGAGACGCGATCCGCGTGGTCAACACGCTGTCCCGCCACAACATCGGCGTGGGGCTGCCGGACGGGGCAGAACTCTATTTCGAAGGCTCGGTCGGCTACTATTGCGGTGGTCTGAACACCGGCGCCAAAATTGAGGTGGAGCGCAACGCCGGTTGGGCCGTGGGCGAAGGAATGTCCAAAGGCCACATCACCGTCGGGGGATATTGCGGCATGTCCTGCGGGGCGGCGATGATGGGCGGCACGATCCACGTCAAAGGCGACGCGGGACCGCGCTGCGGCGTCGCCATGAAAGGCGGCAACATCGTTGTCGAAGGCAAGATCGGCTACCAGTCGGGTTTCATGGCTCATTCGGGCAAGATCATCGCGCTGGGCGGGGCAGGCGAAAGCTGCGCTGACGCCCTTTGGTCCGCCGAAGTGTGGGTCGCGGGCGACGTGGAAAGTTACGGCGTGGACGTCAACATTGTGGAACCCACAGCAGAAGAAGTGGCGGAAGTGGACGAGATCCTGGCGCCGCTGGGTCTGGTAGACAGCAGCCGCGACTGGCGAAAAATGGTGGCAGGTCAAAGGCTTTGGTATTTTGAAAGCCGCGACGCCAGCGCCTGGTTGATGATTTGATGTACGCAAGGCTGCGCGCACCGCAGCCCACGGAAATTAAGGGAGGCCGCCATGGCTGACGGAGATGGCAAAGGGTTCGAATACCCGTTTGAGCTGCCACCAGAAGACGAGATCCGTTTTAACGACGCAGGTGCAATTGCGGGGCGACCCGCAGGTGTGCCAAGCTCCTACGACGAAGGTGGCTCTACCCGCTGGACGCCAGAAGCGATTTCAGAGGTTCATGCGCTGGCTCAACTGGGCCGCTATCAGGTGCGCGGCTACAATACGTTCAACAAGCGTCTTCCCACCTTTGATGACCTGACTTTTGTGCCTGCCACTATGACCCGGCTGCCGTTGGAGGGGTATCGTGAGAAATGCGACACCACCACCGTCCTTGGCGGCGGGCGTGGCCCGGATGTGGTTGCAAAGCCCCTTGAGTTGAAAATCCCGATTTATATCGCGTCGATGTCTTTTGGCGCGCTCAGCGCGTCGGCCAAGGCGTCGCTCGGTCATGGCGCATCCAAGGTCGGCACGATGACCTGCACAGGCGAAGGCGGTATGCTGGAGGAAGAGCGCGCCGCAAGCCAGCAGCTGGTCTACCAGATGTCGCCTGCGCGTTACGGTATCGACCTCGACCACCTGCGCCGCGCCGACGGGCTCGAGATCGTCGTGGGGCAGGGGGCAAAGCCTGGTACGGGCGGGCTTCTGTTGGGCATGAAGGTCAGCCCGCGCGTATCCAAGATGCGCACGTTGCCAGAGGGCGTGGACCAGCGCTCAACGATCCGGCACCCGGATTTCCTGGGGGCCGACGATCTGGCCGTGAAAATCGAAGAACTGCGGATCGCGACCAACTATCAGGTACCGATTTCATTGAAGATGGGCGCCACGCGCCCCCGTTTTGACGTGGCTGTGGCTGCCAAAGCTGGTGCTGATATCGTGGTGGTTGACGGCGCCGAAGGTGGCACCGGCGCATCGCCCGAGCTGTTGTTGAACCATACCGGGATCCCTACGATCAGTGCGATCCGCGCCGCGCGCGAGGCGCTGGATGAATGCGGTATGTCAGGCAAGGTCAGCCTCGTGGCGGCAGGCGGTATTCGTTCTGGCGTGGATGTGGCCAAGGCGCTCGCGCTGGGCGCCGACGCCGTGATGATCGGCAATTCGGCCATGATCGCGATGGGCTGCAATTCCCCACGCTACCTGGAAGACTACCAAAAGCTCGGCACGTCTCCGGGTGCCTGCCACCACTGTCACACGGGCATGTGCCCAGTGGGTGTGGCCACACAGGACCCGGAGTTGGAAGCCCGCATGGATCCAAAGGCTGGTGCTGAAAGGGTCGCCCGCTTCCTGACAGCCATGACGATGGAAGTGACAGCACTCGCCAAGGCCTGCGGCAAATCGAGTGTGCATAACCTGGAGGTCGAGGACCTGCGCGCGCTTTCATTTGAAGCTTCCGCCTTCACCGGCGTAAAATTGGCTGGCATAGACCGGGCGTTTGACTGGCACGATGGTTAAGCGCGATCTGATCGAAGGGCAGCCGGATCTGCTGGTGATCGACATTCAGGTGTCGACGGCGACACGTGTGATCCGCGAAATGCCCGGTTGCCGGGACACAATTGTGCTTCCGTGCGGGGCGAGTTTAACGCAAGCGACCCGTTAGATGTCTCTCAACGCGATAGACCGCTTGTAAAGTGATGCGCAAATCTGGCTAGTAGGGTGTACAGAAATTTGACAAAGGCAAACCCTTGAAAATTGCGGTTCTTGACCTGACAACCCACCCCGCAGAACTCGCCGGCTTTCCGCGTGTCTGGGAGCAGATCGTGGCCTGGCTGTCGCCTGCTTTGCCAGAGGCCGAAATGATACCCTTTGATGTGGCCCAAGGTGGAGCGCCGCTGCCAAAGCCTGCAGATTTCGACGGCCTGCTGCTGAGCGGGTCGGAGTTCGGCGTTTACGATGATACGCCGTGGATGGCACCGCTGCGTCAGTTGCTCTTGGATACCAAGGCTGCGGGCAAACCGATTTACGGCATCTGCTTCGGCCATCAGCTGATGGCTGACACCTTTGGCGGCAAGGCTGAAAAAGCGGTGCAGGGCAACCAGCTTGGCGCCCGATCTTTTGACCTTGGTGGAACGGCCGCAAGCGCCATGGTTTGGCATCAGGATCAGGTGACCGCCGTTCCCGCTGGCGCGACCGTCACCGGCAGTGCCAGCTATTGTCCGGTGGGTGCGCTGGCATACGATTTTCCGGCCGCCTCGGTTCAGTTCCACCCGGAATACCGGGAACCGCATTTGCGCCAACTCTACGACATCTTCTTGGGGAGCGCTGTCACAGCGGAAGAGCGCGCCACAGCCCTCGCCTCATTCGACGATCACACCGTGGCGCATGATCTGCAAGCGCAGGAGACCGCAGCCTTCTTGCGCAAACATGCGCCTGCTGCTGCCAGTTCTTGACAATCGGGCAGCCTACCTTTGTCGTGGAGGTGCCCATGATGAGATTTAACTATCCCTACGGCGATCACTGCTACACGCGCGCTGCATACCGTGCATGCAGTATTTCATGATTCAGACGGTCACCTGATAGCGCGGGCAGAAAAGCCTGATCAAAGTGGCATGTATGAATTTGAAATCACAAGTTTTTCGATCGTAGCAACGGGCGTCGATTGCACCTAGCTCGCTTCCATACATCGACGTCTATGTGTGAACACTGGAAAAATGGAAAAAACGAATACCTGCTTCTTCGGGCAAGAAATATCCCGGGGGTGAGCCGAAGGCGAGGGGGCGGCGTCCCCTTCACCGGAGCAAAGCGACGCTGAAAGCGGTGCGGCGTAGCGGCTTCTTTGGATTGGTGATGTTCACCGCCCGCTTGGGCTTTCCTGTGGGCTCAGCTTGCGGCGATCCGCAATTTTAAACCGGTCCGCAGTGGCGTAGTCGCGCATCGCGACGCCCGCGACGAAATCACCAAACGTCGGCCCGTGTTTGAACAGGTGGCCTGAACAGCCGCCCGCAAACAGCACGTTCTCGTGTTCAGGGTGCCAGTCCACGATAAAGTGGGTGTCCGGCGTCAGGATCACCTGGTTGAACTTCGAATCCACCACGCGCTGACCTTCAAGCCCTGGTAGGCGGTGGCGGATATAACTGCGGGTTTTATTCAATGACTGGCGCTCGATCAGCCGCTCATCATTGTTGATGTCAATGGGCGTGTTGGGGATCACCACCGCCGCTTTGACACCAGACCCTTCCGATGACGGGATGCCAAATGATCCTTGGCCGTGGTCGATCCAGCAGGGCATATTTTCCATATCAAAGGCGTCTGACCCGTCAGGCGTTGAGGTATAAAGGACATTGATCCCCATGATCGCAGAGATTGGTTTGATCGTGCGTGGAAACATTTCGGACATCCATGCGCCTGTTGCGACGATGATGACGTCCGCTTCAAGCGGTTGACCGTCGAGCAGGGGCCGTTCATTTATGTCCGTTGTCACCGTGCCGCGTTTGACAATCCCGCCTTCCTTTTTGAACAGGTCTATCGCCGTTATGACGCAGCGATGGGCCATCAAAAGCCCCGCTTCGGGTTCAAACAGCGCATAGCTGATTTCATCCACTTTGAACTGCGGGAAACGGGTGCGCACTTCGTCCGGGGTGAAGCGGTGGTACGGCACGCCCACCTTGTCGAAGGTCTCAGATGTGGCGTCTTCCCAATGGCAGTGGCCTTCGGTGGCCAGGATCAGCGCACCGCATTCGTACATCAGGTTTTGGCCGGTCTCGGCCATCAGTTCCAACCAGCGGGATCGGGCATCCCGGGCCCAGCGGGTATAAAATTCGTCGCGCCCTGATATGGCGCGGATAACCCGGTTGTAGTCGGTGGAGGCGGCCCGTGCATGGCCCGGTTCCCACCGGTCCACCAGCGTGACCTGTACCCCACGGCGTTGCAGGTGAAGCGCGGTCATCGCTCCGGCTATGCCGCCGCCTACAACGGTGATAGTCATGGATGGCATCAGAAAATCCTTGCCGAGCGGCTGTATTTATGAATACTGTATACAGAATACAGTCACGACGCAAGGCCCCAGGATATACCTAGGCACAGGGAGGAAAACGTGACCACACAAGACTTTAGCCTGCCGGAAGGCACCCATACCGTAGCGTTCGGAATCGGGGACCCTAACGGAATTTTGCGCGGGAAACGCATTCCGGCCAGCCATTGGGACAGCGTCTGCAAGAACGGCATGGCCATGTCGATTGCAACACATGCCATCGATATGACCTGTGATGTCTGGGACACGCCTTACGTCAATTTCGACAACGGCTACCCAGATATGCATGTGTTCCCGATCTCCAAGCCTGTTGCCACTCCGTGGGAGCCGGGCGTCGCGCTTTGCTTTGGTCGGTGCGAAACGATGGACCACGAACCAGTGCCGCTTGATCCGCGCAACGCGCTGGTGCGTCAGGTCGAACGGGCTGCCAAGATGGGCTACACAGTTCAGGTAGGTACGGAGCTGGAGTTCTACCTCCTGGATCCAGAGACCAATTTGCCAAAGGACCAAGGGATCGGTGTCTACGGGCTCGACCGCGCAGCGGAGCTGGAACATGTATTGGGTCCTATCCGCAGCCAAATCAACGAATGCGGCATCCCGATTGAACAGTCGAACCCGGAATATGCAGCCGGTCAGGTGGAAGTAAACATCCGCTATGATGAGGCCCTGCTGGCCGCCGACCGCGTGGTGATGTTCCGCAGTCTGGTTAAGCAACTTGCCCATGCCCACGGCTATCACGCGACCTTCATGGCCAAACCGTTCTTTGAGGAATCGGGCAACGGATTTCACACCCATTACAGCCTTTGGAAAGACGGCAAAAACGCCTTTTCCGACGGCGGCAAGCTAAACGCCATGGGCCGCAACTTTGTGGGTGGCATGCAAAAGCGGATGGCCGAATCTGCCATTTGCGGCAGCCCGACGCCGAACGGATACCGCCGTCGCCAGCCCTACACATTCTGCCCGATCAACACCACTTGGGGCGTAGATAACCGCACGGTTGGTCTGCGCATCATTGAAGGATCTGACACGGCTGTGCGCGTCGAAAAACGCGACGCTGGCGCTGATGCGAACCCTTACTATCTTTTGGCCGCAGAGCTTGCGTCCGGACTGGACGGGATAGAGCAAGCTATCGAGCCAACGGCGGCAACAACCGGCAACGCCTATGAGGATGCGGATGCCGAGCCTATCCCAACCGATGCAGGCACCGCGATTGCTTTGGCGCGTGCGTCCGATTGGCTGAAGGATGTCATGGGGGATTTGGCCCATGAATTTTACCTTCAACAGGCGGAGCGCGAAGTGGAGTTTCTGTCGGCCCAAGTTACGCCGGTAGAAACGCAGCGTTACCTGAGAAACTTCTGATGAAGCTCGCGCAGGTCATAGGTTCCGTCCATGCGACGATCAAAGACGCGGCCCTGACCGGCGCGACCCTTCTCGTCTGTCAAGAAGACGGCGGCACGGCGTTTGTGGCCGCCGATACCGTGGGCGCGGGTGTCGGCGACACCGTTTTAATTGCCACCGGCAGTGCAGCGCGGATGCCGCAAGCCACTGCCGGGGCGCCCCACGACGCGGCGATTGTCGCGATTGTGGACCGAGTAGATACGTAAATTCGAAAGACAAAGGAGTTAGCCAGATGGCAAAACCAGCAGCGGGCCAGGCGGCCCTTGGAATGATCGAAACGCGCGGGCTTGTGGCCGCGATTGAAGCGGCGGACGCCATGGTCAAGGCGGCCAGCGTCACCATCGTTTGCCAGACAAAAGCAGGCGGCGGGCTGGTCAGCACGCTTGTGCGCGGCGAAGTTGGTGCAGTTAAAGCGGCCACGGACGCCGGTGCAACGGCTGCCAACAAGGTTGGCGACGTTGTCAGCGTACATGTGATCGCCCGACCCCATGATGAACTTGAAGCCATTCTAGAAGGCTTGGCGGGGTAAGTTGCCCGGCGGGCATGCGCGCACGAGCCATGCCCGACCTCGGGACAGCCTCAAGATTTGGCAAGCCGTTTTTTCCAGGAAATGTAATGGATGCATGTGTGACACCTGTTGCTGGATGCCTTCCCGGGGGGGAGGTCGGGCATGGCGCATGCGCGCCGGTGCCTGTGAAAACCGCTTCGTCTGATTTGCGAACGGGTGTTGCCTATGTCTGACTTCTCCGACTTTGCCGAAGCCGCCGCCAAAGGCGCAGGCACGCGCACGCCGCCTGCGCCGCTCAGCTTTAGCCGGTTTGCGGTGCTCGGCGGCGGGGCGGATGCGCGCCTGATTGCAGCCGTTGCGTTGGCGGAAGGCAAAGACGTCACGCTCTTTTCCGCTTACGGGGCGGAACTGGAACGCTTGCGTGCAGGTTCCGGCATCGGCCTTCGGGGCGCGGGGCCGGTTGGCACGTATCAGGTTGACCGCGATGCGGCGCCGTCGGTGCGCACCACTGCCGAAATCGATGCAGCCGTCACGGATGCAGAGGTCATTTTTCTGACCGGTCCGATCCACAAGCAACGCACCTACGCCATGGTGCTGGCGGACCACCTGAAGGACGGTCAAGTGCTGGTCCTGGCACCCGGTCGGTCGCTTGGCGCGCTTGAAACCGCGTGGATGCTCCGCATTGGCGGGGCGACTGCTGATGTTACAATTGTGGAGGCCCAGGGCCTGCCGTTTTGGTATCGCGAAGAAGGTGCGTTGTTGCATTTGTCAGCGCGCGGCCCGGTGCCCGCCGCCACACTGCCCAGCGGGCGGGCTGATGTGCTGGCAGCATTAGCGCCGGTGTTGAGCCTGAAAGCGGTGGAAAGCGTCGTGGCCTCCGGTTTCGCGGACGGATCTGCAATTGTGGAATTCCCTGCGCTGTTGATGAGTGGTCCCGCACTAGGTTCTGGTGCCGTTTCCATCCCGATGGGCGGCGTGGCTTTGCCTGAAAACCAGACTTTCGCGGCCCTGATCGGACCGGAGCAACGTAACATTATCAATCAGTTGGCTGATGAGCGCCGCGCCGTTGCCCATGCCTTTGGTGTGCGCGACTTGCCGGACACCGACGCCTGGATTGATGTCCATGCGGGCGCGGCAAGGGGTGATGGTGCGCGCAGTCAACCGGACACGGCAGAGGCAAAGGCCCTGCTGCGCTGCGGTGTGATTGGGTCCCTTGTGCCACTTGTTTCAGCCGCAGAACTCGCCGGGGTAGAGGTCCCTGTGACCCAGTCTATGATCACGCTTGCGGGTGCTGTGCTGGGCGCTGATGTGGCTGCCGCCGGTCGGCGGCTGGACCAAATTGGTATCCGCGAAACCGAAGCCGCCACGGCCCGGCGTGCGATGGACCGCCTTGCCACAGGAGCCGCGTGATGGACGCTGACCTTCTTTCAATCGCGTCTGCCCGCGACTGCGCCGAGCGCGCTTTCAAGGCGTATCAGGACTTCCTTGGCACTGATCCCGCGCATGTGGACGCTATCGTTGAGGCGATGGCCCAGGCGATTGAGCCGGAATGCGCGCGGCTCGGCCAAATGGCCCATGAAGAGACCGGATACGGAAACCCGGACGACAAGCGCGTCAAGGACCTGATGAATGCGCGCGAGACAGTTAATTGGCTGCGCGACGTGAAAACGCTGGGCCTTTTGTGGCGCGACGACGCCACCAAGATCGCCGCCTTTGGGGAACCGATGGGCGTGGTCGCCGCGCTGATCCCGGTCACGAACCCGACCTCTACTGTGATCTTCAAAGTTCTAAGCGCCGTCAAAGCGGGCAACGCCATCGTTTGCGCACCGCATCCACGGGGGGTGAACTGCGGCAAAGAGGTCGTGCGCATCATGGCCAGTGTGGCCGAACAGATGGGCGCGCCAAAAGGTCTGATCCAATGCCTTGATCGCGTGACGATCCAGGGCACGGCAGAACTGATGCGCCACCGCCGGACCTCTGTGGTGATGGCAACCGGCGGACCTGCGATGGTTAAGGCGGCCTATAGCTCCGGCAAGCCAACGCTTGCGGTTGGTGCGGGCAATGTGCCGTGTTACGTGCACAGCTCCATGCGCCAAGACCTGCGCGAAGTGGCTGAGATGATCGTTGCCTCCAAGTCCATGGACTGGGGCACGGCCTGCGTGTCCGAGCAAGCGATCATAGCGGATCCGGAGATTGCCCGTGACTTGCGGGCGGAATTAAAGCAGGCAGGCGCCTATTTCTGCGCACCCGCTGAGGCGGATCGGCTGGCAGATGTGATTTTCACTGGCAAGCAGGCAATGAACCCGGAACGCGTGGGACAGTCACCGCAGCGTCTGGCAGAACTGGCGAGCTTTTCCATTCCACCCAAGACCCGCGCGCTGGTCAGTGAGGAAAGCGAAATCGGCTGGCACCGCCCGCTGAGCGCAGAAAAACTGAACCCGGTATTGGCGTTTTATGAGGCGAAAAACTCGGACCACGGGATTGAGTTGGCGCAGAACATCGCGAAGTTCGAGGGGTGGGGGCATTCAGCGGTAGTCCATTCTCATGACCCTGAAATTGTTGCGAAATTTGCGACCGTGCCCACGGGCCGGGTGCTGGTGAACGTGCCTGCGATCCACGGCGGGGCGGGATATGCAACCGATCTGGAACCGTCGTTCATGTTGGGCACAGGCACCTGGTCAGGCTCTATCACGTCAGACAACGTCACGGCGTTGCATCTCATCAACATCAAACGCGTCGCTTATGGCAACCGGCCGTGGCGCGATATTTACGAAGACTACGCGTAAAGCCTTAGGCCGCGCGTGGCGAGGTTAAACCCGCCCTACCAAAGGATCAAACCCATGGCTGATATAACTATCCGGGCACTGATGCAGATCGACAATCTGCAGCCTAAGTTTGCGGCCTATAATGGGGCCACGGTGCAGGGTTCCGTGCCACTGTCTGGCGACACCGTGCTGATCGGGGAACTTGCCCCCGGCAACGGGGTTTTTGGACTGATCGACCGGGCGCTGAAAGCGTCGAGCGTGGAGGCGACCACGCAACTGGTGGAGCGTGAGTTTGGCTTTTTCATTCTCCGCTCACAATCAAATGCAGAAGTAACCATGGCGCGCGAGGCGATCCTGGCGGAATTGGGCGCCAGCCTGAACGATCGTCTCAAGCCTTCGATTGGCTCGACCCAGATCATCACCTCGGTTGAGCCATATCAAGCGCAATTGCTGAACAAGTGGCGCAAAGGGTCGCTGGTGATCCCTGGCCAGACCCTGGGCATCATCGAATGCGCGCCTGCGGCGTATATCTCCATCGCCGCGAATGAAGCTGAAAAGGCGGCTGAGGTTGATATGGTTGAGATCCGTGCCGTCGGCCGGTTTGGCCGCCTGTTCATTACCGGATCAGAAAATTCCGTCAAACAAGCCGTGGACGCCGCTGTGACCGCGATTGAGGCGGTGGAAGGTAAGCCGGGCTGATGGCGCGCGTCATCGGCAGCGAATTGATAGAAGACGCCCGCCAGCGCGGGCGGATCGTCTTTGAGGTGCTGCCGGGCGACATTGTCACTGACATGGCGCGCGAAACTGCGGTGCGCCTTGGCGTCGGTCTGGTGGATGGACCGATTGAAAAACCCGCACCGGTTAAGACGGATGGTCCCACGGCTGCGCGGCGCGTGATGTACAAACGATCCGCGCGCTGGGTGGCACCGGGCAAAGGCCCACAGCACCGCGTGCGGCGGTTCGCAAAAATCGCCTGCGTCGGGGCAGGGGGCGTTGGTGGCAATGTGGCCCATCTGGCGGCCATGGCGGATTTGGCCGACGAGATCGCTTTGATTGACATTGCCCCCGGTCTTGCTGCTGCAACGGCGTTGGATCTTAACCACACGGCTGGCATCACCGGCGCGCGGGCGCGCTGTGTCGGTGTGCAGGAATTGTCTATGGTTTCTGGCGCGGATGTGGTGGTTGTCACCGCCGGTCGGGCACGCAGCCCTGGCATGACACGCGCGGACCTGATTGATGTGAACGCGCGGGTTATCAGCCAAACGGCAGACGCAATCCGCACACAGGCGCCAAATGCCGTCGTAATTGTGGTAACCAACCCTTTGGATGAGATGACGGTGGAAATGCTGCATGCCACCGGCTTTCCCCGGGAACGCGTTTTGGGCATGGCAGGCACGCTTGACAGCAGCCGGTTTCGTGCGGCCCTTGCCGCTGCAGCCGGTGTTGTGCCTGCGGATGTGCAGGCGATTACGCTGGGGTCCCACGGGGATGAAATGGCGCCGATCACATCGCTTGCGCGGATCAAAGGTCGCCCGTTGGATACCTGGCTGTCGGCGGATCAAATTGACGCCTGTGTCCGCGATGCGATTACCGGTGGCGGGCAGGTTGTGGCGCTGAAGAAAAGCGGGTCGGCCACCATCGCCCCGGCCCACGCCACGGTGGAGCTTTTGGACCACATGCGCGGTGCACGGCAGGGATCGGTGCCTGTCAGTGTCATGTTGAGCGGTGAGTACGGCATCGAAGGTGTGGTTGTGGGTGTGCCTGCGCGGCTTGGCATGACCGGCCTTTTGGACGTGGAAAAGATGCGGTTGACGCCTGCAGAAACACAAGCTTTGCACGCGGCGGCGGAAGCGATCCGCGCACGGCTTGGGCTTTGAAATGGTGCTGCGCAAGGCATCAGGCGGCGGGCGGTTTGAAGAGGTCGGCAGCTATTCCCGCGCAAAACGTGTGGGGTCGTTTGTCTGGGTGGCGGGAACAACCGCGATTGAGCCATCGGGAAAACTTCACGCGCCGGGCGATGCCTATGCCCAGACGCGCTACATTCTTGACCGGATTGAGCAGGCGCTTAGAGACGTGGGGGCCGAGATGCGGCACGTCTGCCGCGTACGTGCCTATTTGACTGACGGTGCTGATGCGGGTGGGTTTGTCCGGGCGCATGGCGAGGTTTTTCAGGGCATTGACCCAGTTCTGACCGGCGTAACCGCCGGGCTTTCCCAACCGGGCATGGTTGTCGAGATTGACGTTGACGCAGTGATCCATGACGATGAAGGAAACATCCCCGGGATCACCTGATGGGCCGCGCATTCAACCCAGACCTTTTGCTGCAAATGCCACTTATGGCGGTGCTGTCGACGCTGTCGCCAGACGGCCCGCGCAACGCGCCGGTTTGGTACGCCTGGGAAGAAGGCGCGCTTTGGATGTTGGGGTCCACCACGTCCAGTTCGGTCAAACGCCTGCAATCCGACCCACGCTGTGCGGTGGAGATTCTCCATTACGACAACGCAGGCGGTGTTCTGGCCCATCTTGGCTTGCGTGGAAAAGCCAGGATCGAACCCGACGATCCGCCGCGTTTTCGCCGCTTATTGCGGCGTTATCTGGATGCAGATCCGCACAAATGGAACCCATGGTTCATCGAAAATATCGCGCGTATTGAAGAGGATACAGGGCGTTTCATCAAATTGGTGCCTGACAGCACCTTTACCAACAACGTATCTTATTATCGCACCGGGCCAGAGGTCAGCTGGCCCTAATCCCGGTTCCGAAATGCGAAAAACCCTTTGACTCCGGTACTGGGACTCTGCTTTCGTGTACTGTATACAGTATACATAATGGCCAAAGTCTCGGCCGCGACACAGGGAGAACGTACCTATGCACAAGACGAAGACTTTATTTGCGGCCGGGGTGGCCGCCGCGCTGATGGCGACAACTGCGGTGGCAGATGTCAAAGTTGGCTTCATTGGATCACTGTCGTCTGACACTGGCCTGTCGACCCTGCGCGGGGCGGAAATGGCGATTGAGGAACTCAACGCGGCAGGCGGCGTCATGGGTGGTCAGAAGATCACTTTGGTGACTGCTGACACGCAGGAAGATGTGACCGAAGGCGTGAAAGCCTATGAATATCTTGCAGAGACGGAAGAGGTGGACTTCATCATCTCCGGCTCTATCGACGATGTCAGCCTGGGCTGGCTACCCCGGATGCAGGAGTTTCAGATCCCCACGCTGGACACATGGACCAGCTATATCGGCATCATCGACATGGTCGTCGAAGACCCCGACACGATGGCGCCATACTTTATGAACATCGCCTCGGATGAGGCGTTGGCGACGCTCTACATCAACTTTGGCGCCGATGTTTTGAAGGCGAAGATGGGCTTTAACTCCGTTGTGGTTCTGGCCGAAGACACTGCCTTTGGCGGCGCGATCACCGGCCTGGTGACGGAAGCTTTGGCCCCCGTTGCAGGGATCGAGGTTAAAGAGGTCATCACCTACGACGTGAACACCGTCGATTTTGCACCGATCTTTTCCAAAGCGCAGGCGTCAGGCGCGGACTTCATCTATCAGGTCAGCTCGGTCAACAGCCAGGTCATCAGCTCTCAGTACGTGAAGTTGCAGGTGCCTATGGCAATGACGGGCGTGAACGTGTCTGCGTTGGGCCTGGAATACTGGGAAGACACTGGTGGAGCTGGGGGTGGTATCTCGACCCTGTCGCCCGTGCCATCGGTGGGTTTCCCACTCGATCCGGTCAGCCAAAAGTTCGTGGATGACTATCAGGCGAAGTATTCGTCGCGCCCGAAGGTACCGCACTTCAACGGCTTTAATGCCTATCATGGCCTGAAGCAGGCGATGGCTGCGGCGGAAGAAGCTGGCGGGTTCAAAGATGCGAAGGCCTGGGCCGCGGCGATGTTGAAACAGGACCTGAAGCTGGAAAAAGACGGCAAACTGTGGCTGCGTTACGGCTTTTGGGACTATGACACCAAAGAGCCTGTGACGGATCGGACTTATCCGCATAACGCCCTTTTCGATCTGGAAGCGCCTTATGACTTTGCCCAGCCATCCATGGTTGTTGTGCAATGGAAAGAGGACGGATCCGTCGGTGTGGTCTACCCGTTTGAGTACGCCAATACCGAATTTGAGCTCCCAAGCTGGATCAAATAAGAGCCAGCGCGCCCGCGCCCCGGATCCTGTCCGGGGCGCGTGTTTTCGCTTACACGTGACAACACCCCTTTAAGGCAAAGCTAATCACGCCATGCTGCAAATCCTGATCCAGGGCCTCCTGCTCAGCGGGTTATACGCGCTGATTGCCATGGGCTTCACGCTGATCTTCTCCGTCGGGCGCGTGCTGAACCTGGCTTACGGGGCCTATCTGTTAGTCGGCGGCTACACCTATTTCTATTTTGCCCAGCAACTGGGCCTGCCGAAAGTGGCAGGTGTGGGGCTGGCAGCGGTGGTGGGTGCGGCCATGGGGCTGGCAAAGTTCTGGGCCATTGTGAAACCGCTAAAGGGCAACCATGTGGCGGTGGAAATATCGACGCTTATCCTGGCCGTCGTAGTGCAAGCCGGGATTATCCTTCTGTTTGGTGATAGCTCCAAAATCCTGTTGCCCATCGTTCCCGGTGTCGAACGTGTGGCAGGTGTCGCCATCCCATATTCCAATCTTGTTGCAGCCATTGCGAGCTGGGTGATCCTGGTCGCGCTTTACCTTTTTGTGCGGTCCACGCACATCGGCCGCGCCATGCAGGCGGTCAGCATGGACGCCAAGGGTGCTGCCATATCCGGCGTGGATGCAGACCGGGTCAATGCTTTCACCTGGGTGCTATCCGGTGCGCTTGGCGCCGTGGCAGGTGTCTTTTTCGCAAGCTACACGCAGCTTCATCCGGGCATGTGGGTGGCGCCGCTGATCATTGCCGTGGCTGTCGTTATCGTGGGCGGTATCGGGTCCATCCTCGGCACCCTGATCGTGGCCCATATCGTCGGCTTCATGGAGATTATCACGTCGTCGCTGATAGCGCCGGAATTGCGCGGGGTTTTCACGATGCTCCTGATAATCGGCGTCCTGATCGCCCGCCCGCGCGGTCTTTTTGGCAGGGAAGAGTTATGAACCTGCGCTGGTATCATTTCGCGCTCTGGTTCCTGCTGATTGCCGGGCTTTTTCTGCTGCCGCAATTTGTGTCCAAAGGTACATTGCGGACGTTCATCTTTGCCAACTACCTGGCGATTTTTGCCATTAGCTGGGACGTGCTGAGCGGGCGGACAGGCTATATTTCTTTCGGGCATCCATTTTTGATCGGCATCGGTGCCTATACCACGGCGATCCTGACCAAACGCTTTGATGTGCCGGTGGAGCTTTCCATCCCAATCGCCGTGCTTGTCACGATGGTCGGCGGGTTGATCGTGCTGCTGCCAGCGCTGCGTATCAAAGGCAGCTACTTTGCGCTGGTCACGCTGGCGTTCATGGAACTGATGTATCAGCTTGTTCAGGTGATCCGCCCGGACCTGACGGGTGGAACGCGCGGCATGTCCGGGATCCCGACGCTGACGCGCGGGGCGGTCAATGGCTATTACCTTTCCGTTTCTGTCATGCTGGCAGTGGCGCTTGCCATGTGGCTTTTGATGCGAACGCGCATCGGCACGGCACTGTCGGCGATCGGTATGAATGAGGAAGCCGTCAGCGGATCAGGTCTGTCCACCGTGCGGCTGAAGCTGTTTGCTTTTCTGGCATCCGCCTTTGTTGCGGGGCTAGGCGGGGCGTTTTACGTGCACTACCTCGGCTCTGTGGCGCCGCGTGCGTTGTTTGACATCAATATGGTCTTTACCATTATCGTGGCTGCCCTGATTGGCGGGGCCTCGACTATTGTCGGACCAATCCTTGGCGCATTCTTCCTGACGTTCCTGCTGGAATACCTGCGTCCCTACCTGCCGGGGGCAGAGCGGTATTTCATCTACGGCGGTATTGCTTTGATCCTGTTCATGTACCAACCCAAAGGGCTGATCCACATCGCGACAAGTGCGTGGGATCGGTTGCGCAGATCATGAGCGCGGCGCTGGAGGTCAAAAACCTGATCAAACGGTTCGGCGGTTTGACGGCGACCGATGACTTGTCGTTCCGGGTTGAGCCGGGGCAAAGCGTCGGCCTGATCGGCCCGAACGGGGCGGGCAAAACGACCGTTTTCAGCCAGATCATGGGGGAATTGCGGCAGACCTCAGGGTCTATCGCGCTTGACGGTGCGGAGCTGACAACCATGTCGACACCTGCGCGGATCCGGGCGGGTGTGAGCCGGACCTATCAGGTCCCCCGTCCGTTTGCGGAAATTTCGGTGGCCGAGAACATCCGCGTCGGGCTGATGCCGGACAGCGTTTGGGGTATGGTGATGCGTGGGCCAGACCATGCGCGGGAACGCGAACTGGCGCTGTCTGTCGGCTTTAGCGAGGCCGACCTGACCCGCGTACCGGCAGAACTGAGCATGGGTGATCTGCGCAAGTTGGAGATGGCGCGCACGATGGCCACCGCACCAAAGGTGATGCTGCTGGATGAAGTGTTTGCCGGTCTGACCGTCGGGGAAATCGCCCAAATATCAGAGTTGATCCAATCCCTGCGCGCCGATGGGATGACCTTTCTTATTGTAAGCCATGACCTAAAGGCGCTTGAACCTTTGATCGACCACGCCATCGCGATTGATCGGGGCAAAATGATCGCTGAAGGCGCTTTTGCCGATGTTATCGGGAGTGCGGCGGTTCGGGCCTCTTACCTTGGGACGGACGTGGCATGAGCAGTTTGGAAGTCTCCGGCCTCAGCGCGTATTATGGCAAGGCACAGGCGCTGTTTGACGTGTCGATCACTGCGGGAGAGGCGGAAATCATCGCAATTATCGGCGCAAACGGGGCCGGTAAATCAACGTTCTTCGACAGTATCATGGGACTGACGCGGGCCACGGGCACGGTCAAGGTCGGGGATGCACAAGTTCTGGGTAAAAGGCCAGCGCAGGTTGTCGCCGGTGGCGTCGGCTATGCGCCCGAGCGGTTTAACCTGTTCCCTTACATGAGCGTGCGCGACAACCTTTTGGTGGGCGCTTACACTGCGCGCGAAGATATCGCGCGAAATTTGGAAATGGTTCATGCGCTTTTCCCCCGTTTGGCGGAGCGGGAAGGCCAGGAGACCTCCACCCAGTCAGGGGGGGAGCGTCAGATGGTCAGTTTGGGTCGTGCCTTGATGACGTCGCCCAGGCTTTTGCTGGTAGACGAACCCACAATTGGTTTAGCACCCAAAGTCTGCTTGGAAATCGCAGCAGTTCTGCGTCGCCTGCGCGATGAGTTCGGGTTGACCGTAGTGATCGCCGAGCAAAATGCGAACTTCGCCTTATCGCTTGCGGAGCGGGTTTACGTGCTGGAAAGCGGTCGGGTAACGGCAGAAGGCACGGCCGAAGAACTGTCAGGAAATGAGACACTGGCAGCGGCCTACTTTGGTCACTAGGTCTGCGGTTGGCGGACCTCCACCCCCAAGGCTTACGGTCGATGTAACGCTCTACCTTGACGCCGTGGCTTCCTCACCAGATGCTGAGGCTTGCAATATACAAAGGCGCGCTGATGACACCCCCAAGCCCGATCCTGATCACTGGCGGCAATGGTAACCTAGGGCGGCTCGTCGCGGCGGAGTTTGAAGCCCTTGGCGCCCAAGTGATTGCGTATGACCTGCCGGGTACGGAAGGTCCGCATTCTGACCCGCGCCACGCGGTTGTTTTGGGCGACATCCGCGATACCGACCTGCTTGAAGATACAATCAAGACCAATAAACCAAAGGCGGTTGTGCATCTTGCCTCACTTCTGTCAGGTTCATCCGAGGCAAACCCGGATCTGGCCTGGGAGGTTAACGCCACCGCCAGCTTTCGCCTGATGCAGCTGGCACGCGCCCACGGGACCGGGCCATTTGTCTTTGCCTCTACCGTTGTCAGTTACGGCCCCGGCGTGCCGTCACATCTGCCCGAAGACGCGCCGCAATGGCCGCAAACCATATACGGCGCGACCAAAGTTGCCGTGGAACGGGCAGGCGGTTGGCAGCGGGCGCGAGGACTCGATTTTCGATGCATCCGGTTTCCAATGGTGTTGTCACCGTTCGCCCCACCGGGCGCGGTTACAGCCTACCCAAGCCTGGCATTCTGGGCGGCAGCAAAAGGGGAGGCGTTTACCTTCCCGGTTCGGACAGAAACCGGCATGTCGACGCTGTTTTTGCGCGACGTTACGCGGTCGTTGGTGGAATTCACCTGCGCAGATGCCGCGCGGCTGACCAAACCTGCCTACAATATCCACGCTTTTCATTTTTCAGCCGGTGATCTGGCGGCACGAATTCAAGCGGCCTTTCCGGGGTTCGCTTACGATTTTGCCCCCGATGAAGCCGTGGACGAAATGATTAACTGCCTGCCGGATACGATGGATGCAGATGCAGCGGAGCGGGACTGGGACTGGCGTGTGGGTTACGACTATGACGCCTGCGTAAAGGCCATGGTGGAAATTGTGAAAGGCCCGAACCCATGAAATTTGCACCACCATTGCTGGCTTGTCGGGCGGTGGCGCGAGCGCTCGTCAATTATTTCAATTACATCAATGTGAATCGCTGCCCGCCATTGGCGGGCTTGCGCTGATTTTAAAGAAAGGACTGAACTTTGCCTGGAACCCTGACAACGGAAGTTATCGACACCGAACGCGATTGCGCAGCAGCGGGCCTGCGGGTCACGCTTTATGCCCTGACAGGTGAAGGCCGCGTCGCCATCAACATGGGCGAGATCGGCATCGACGGGCAGGGCACGGAACCGCTACTGCCGGAGGACAACTATGCCCCAGGCATTTATGAGATCGTGTTTCACGCGGGCGACTATCAAAGTGGCCAGGGGGCGCAGCCCAAATTTATCAACACGATCCCGGTCCGGTTTGAGTTGGATGAGACCTGCCATAACCACTTGGTTCTGTCATTGGCATCCACCGGATATTCGGTCGCGGCGCAGATCACGGCGGCCTGAAACACTTCAAAAACGCTCAGGGCGTGTCGTTCTTCGGCTTGCACCTGCGGGTGATGGGCGTAACGTCCCGCAAAACTGCCCCTTCAGGAGACCTGCCATGACTGTCCATCCCCTCGGCCTCGACCCAAGTCTCTGTCTGATCGGAGACGCCTGGCGTGTGGCTGAAAGCGGCGACAGGCTGCCGCTTTTCAACCCTTCGGACGGGTCCGTGTTGTGTGAGATTGCAGCGGGCGGCGCCGCTGATGTGGATGCCGCAGTCGCGGCGGCGGAAGTGGCCATGGCCGGGGAGTGGGGCAAAACCACTGCGGTCGAACGCGGTCGCATCCTGCACAAGATGAGCCAGCTGGTGCTGGAACACGCCGATGAGCTGGCCGAGCTTGAAAGCCTGGATGTGGGCAAGCCTTTAAAGCAGGGTCATGCGGATGTGCTGGGCCTTGCCCGGTATCTGGAATTTTATGCCGGTGCGGCTGACAAGCTGCATGGCGACACGATCCCGTATCAAAACGGCTTTACCGTTTATACGCTGCGGGAACCCCACGGCGTTGCCGGTATCATCGTGCCCTGGAACTATCCGATGCAGATCATCGGGCGGGCTGCCGGGGCCGCTTTGGCGGCGGGCAACGCGGTGGTTCTGAAGCCGGCGGAAGAGGCGAGCCTGACGGCCCTGGCATTTGCGGAGATTGGCCGTCGCGCTGGGCTACCAAACGGGGCACTGAACCTTGTGCCCGGTCGCGGGCCAGAGGCGGGGGCCGCGCTGGCGCAGCACAAAGGTGTGCACCATATGTCGTTCACAGGTTCCGTTCGTGTAGGCAAAATGATCCAGCATTATGCGGCCGAAAACATCGTGCCGGTAACGCTGGAGCTGGGCGGCAAGTCCCCTCAGATCGTATTCGAAGATGCTGATCTGGGCGCGGCTCTGCCGTTCCTGATCAATGCGGGCATGCAAAATGCCGGGCAGACCTGTTCGGCGTCTTCCCGCATTCTGGTGCATCGTAGCCGCTATGATGAGGTGGTGGAGGCCATGGCCGAACGCTATCGCGCCTTGCGGGTTGGTCCCGCGATGCAAGATCTGGACGTGGGGCCTGTGGTGTCGAACCGGCAAAAGGATATCGTCGAAGGCTTTCTTGGCCAAGGCGGGGATCTGACACTTGCAGCGGAGGCTGACATCGCAGCAGACGCGCCCAATGGCGGGGCATATGTGCGACCGACACTTTTTGCCTGTGAAAAGCCTGACCATGTGCTGGCTCAAGACGAGATCTTTGGCCCAGTGCAGGTGGCCATCCCTTTTGCCGACGATGAAGAAGCCGTGGCGATCGCAAACGGCACCGACTATGGCCTCGTGGCCTCCTGTTGGACCCAGAACGGCCCGCGCCAGATGCGTATGGCAAAAGAAATCCGTGCCGGCCAAGTCTATATCAACAACTATGGTGCCGGAGGTGGGATCGAAATCCCGTTCGGGGGCATCGGCCTTTCGGGGCATGGGCGCGAAAAGGGTTTTGAGGCGCTCTACGGCTTCACGCGGGTCAAGGCGGTATCAAACTTCCACGGCTAAAGCGGTGAGTTTTTCGAATGACGATAGTCGGACATGAAGAACGCGCGCAAAGGCAGCCATTGGGTCGACAGAATGGGCGGCGGGTTCAAGGATTGAAGGGCAAGGAAATCCGATATGGCGGATTTCCACCGTCTTTCAGTCAGTCATCGCCTTGGACGCTTTCAGCATCTCTTGAAAATTGGCTCTGACCTTGGCTGGCATGACACTGAAAACCATGTACTTATTTCACATACCGGAACAATTACGTAAGGCAGGGCAGGCGTGCTGACATCATCCCATTGGGGCATCGGCGTGGTGGAAACGCGCGATGGGCGTGTAACTGATGTGCGCGGACATGGGTCGGACCCGAACCCTTCACCGTTGAACGGCAATATCGCAGATGGCCTGAACGGTCGCGCTCGTATCCAGCGACCCGCCGTGCGGGCTGGTTGGTTGGACGGTAAAGGAGAGCGCGGCCGCGACGCCTTTGTGGAGGTCAGCTTGGACCGTGCACTGGACCTGATTGCGGCGGAACTCACCCGCGTGAAAGAGGCGCATGGGAATGAGGGCATCTTTGCAGGCTCCTACGGTTGGGCAAGTGCTGGCCGGTTCCACCATGCGCAAAGCCAGTTAAAACGGTTCCTGAACTGCATCGGCGGGTTTGTGCGTTCCGAAGGCAACTACAGCTATAACGCGGCCCTCGTGGCGCTGCCCCACATCATTGGTGGCAGCTTTCGTCAGCACTTGGTCGAGGCGACCCGCTGGCCGGTGATTGCACAAAACACGGATCTGGTGGTGGCTTTCGGCGGGCTGGCGCTTCGAAACATGGAGATTTGCGATGGCGGTGCGTCGCGTCACCGAATGCAGGGCAACCTTGCGGCGTGTGTGGAAAACGGCGTGCGGTTTGTGAACCTTAGCCCGTTGCGCACCGACATTGATGACAGCGCGGGCGCTGAATGGTTGCCGCCGCGGCCCGGAACGGATGTGGCTGTGATGATGGGTATGGCCCATACGCTGTTGGAGGAAGGCCTGCACGACCAGGATTTTCTGGATCGCTACACGGTGGGTTTTGACCGTGTGGCTGCTTATCTGCGGGGCGTTGACGATGGGGTGGTGAAATCTGCGGATTGGGCGGCAGAGGTATCGGGCCTGCCAGCCAAACGGATCCGAAGCCTGGCGCGTGAAATGGCGACCTCGCGCACAATGATCAGCTGTGCAGCCGGGTTGCAAAGGGCCGATTGGGGGGAGCAGCCGTTGTGGATGACGGTGACGCTGGCAGCGATGCTGGGCCAGATTGGCCTGCCCGGTGGCGGGTATACCATCGGGTATGCGGTCAACGCCCACGTGGGCAACGTCAGCCGTCCGTTCCGCGCAGCGACCTTGCCGCAAGGCGAAAATGCGGTGAACCAGTACATCCCGGTGGCGATGGTGTCAGAGATGTTGCTGAACCCCGGCGCGTCATATCGTTATGACGGGCAAGACGGGGTTTTGCCCGATGCGCGTCTTGTTTGGTGGGCGGGCGGCAATCCGTTCCACCATCATCAGGATCTAAACCGGTTGCGAGCTGCTTTTCAGCGACCGGACACCGTGATCGTGAATGAAATCAACTGGACCGCCACAGCTCGCCATGCGGATATCGTTTTGCCCGTGGCCAGCGCATTGGAACGCCGGGATTTTGGTGCGGGGCGCACGGACAATATTCTGGTGCCGATGCAAAAGACGACTGACCCGGTGGGGCAGGCGCGGGTGGAGTATGACATTTACGCCGATCTTGCCGACCGCATGGGTGTTTGGCAGGCTTTTACCCAGGGCCGTGATGCCGATGCCTGGCTAAGACATATGTGGGACAAGACCCGTGCACAGGCAAAGTCACATGGACATGTGCTGCCTGACTGGGACAGTTTTTTGGCGGGCGAGCCGGTAGAGCTGCCGGATCCTACGCCAGACCAGATATTTCTTTCGGACTTTCGAGATGATCCTGCGGGCCACCCGCGAGAGACACCCAGCGGGCGGTTAGAGTTGTTTTCTGCCACGGTTGCTGGATTTGGTTTGGCCGACTGCCCGGGGCATGCCACTTGGAACCCGCCAAAAGAGACGCCCGCGAAGGACACTTACCCGTTGGCGCTACTCTCCGGTCAGCCAGGTACGCGGTTGCACAGCCAATTTGACAATGGGGCGTTTAGTCAAAGTGGTAAGGTCAACGGACGTGAGCCGATCCTGATGAATCCGCAGGATGCGGATGCCCGCAACGTGCGTGACGGCGATCTGGTTGAGGTGTTTAATAAAAGGGGGCGCCTGATTGCCGGGGCGCAGGTGACACCTGACATCGCACCAGGCACCGTCTTTTTGTGGACCGGCGCGTGGTTTGATCCCGATTTTGAGGCGCCGAACAATCGTGACCGGCACGGTAACCCGAACGTGCTAACCCATGACTTGCGGACGTCTGAGTTTACGCAAAGCCCAGCTGCCCATTCCGCGCAAGTAGATCTTCGACCCTTGTCGAATGATCCCGGCGCCGTTCAGGCATTTGAGCCGCCACAATTTGTCGATAGGGTTGATTTTGACGGGTGACGCACGACGATATTTGTTTTGCTGATGTGCATCTAAGCAATTGCTCAAAAAGGGCTTTTATCCAAGCCTGACGCCCTTGGCCGGGGTGTGCCGGATGCAGCGTCAAAGGTATTGGCTGGGCACTAAGAGTGCTGCGAAGTGGTGCTTCGCACGCCTGAAGTCTGCGTTTGCCACGCAGGCCCAAAGGGGCGGAGCCCCTTTGGAAACCCCGGGGTATCCTGCAGCGTAGAGCCTGGTCAGGCGTCTTTTTCCACCGGGCCGCCGTGTTTTTCCCATGTGGAAAAGCCTTCTTTCAGGTGGGCTGCGTCAAAGCCCATCTCTTGCAGGGTGGCAACTGTCAGGGCTGATCGCCAGCCGCTGGCGCAGTGGAAAACGTATTTTTTGTCCTGTCCAAAAACGTCTTTGAAGTAGGGGCTGTCCGGGTCCACCCAGAATTCCAACATGCCGCGCGGAGCGTGGACACTGCCGGGAATGTAGCCGGATCTTTCGCGTTCGCAGACGTCACGAATATCAACAATTACAGTTTCTGGATCACCTACTTTTGCGATCAGGTCAGCGGTTTCGATCTCTTCAATTTTCGCGCGTGCATCTGCGACCATTTGCGCCGCGGTTTTCTTGAGTTTGGCCATGGGAGTTTTCCGTATTTGTACTTTTCAGAACGTGTTTTCATTATGTTGATACAGGTCGACGGACCCCGCAAGGGTTGATGTCGGCGTTAGTGACGCAGCCAGATGTTTCGTTTTGGCAATGCATTGTTTCACAGTGCGGCTTTAAAAAATTTAGTAGTAACTAAAAAAATTTGACAGAACGCCTTTTGCGCGCTTACGGTGGCGGCAGTGATGATCGTGCCGGATCACAATTGATGTATGAAACGTTCGAAGACCTCCCTACAGATGCGCTAATGCGCCAGGCCCGAGATGTGCGTGAAGCCCATTGGGGTCGGAACGTGACCTATTCGCGTAAGGTCTTTGTGCCGTTAACCAATATGTGCCGCGACACCTGCGGGTATTGCACCTTTGTCAAACACCCCGATGACCCGGCGGCCGAATTGTTGACGCCGGAACAGGTGCTTGCCCAGGCCAAGCGGGGGGAGGCAAAAGGCTGCAAGGAGTTGCTCTTTAGCCTCGGCGAAAAGCCGGAGGAGCGCTACGCCGTCGCGCGCGAAGCCTTGGCCCGGCTTGGGTATGAGCGGATGACGGATTATCTGGCCGACATGTGCGCGCTGGTTTTGCAGGAAACCACGCTGCTGCCGCATGTTAATGCCGGCACCTTGACCGATGATGAGATTGATCGGTTGAAGCCCGTCTCTGCCTCCATGGGTATGATGCTAGAGACAATCAGTCGCCGCCTGACACGAAAAGGCCAACCGCATTTTGCGTGCCCTGACAAGGTTCCGGTTCAGCGTCTACGCACGCTTGAGCGGGCAGGTCAAAGGAAGGTGCCGTTCACAACCGGGCTTTTGATCGGTATCGGTGAGACCTGGGGAGAGCGCATCGAGGCGCTGCATGCAATCAACGCCGCCCATGCCCGCCACGGTCATATCCAGGAAGTCATCATCCAGAACTTTCAGCGCAAGCCCGACATTGCCATGGCGGACCATCCGGAGCCTTTGTTGGACGATATGCTTAGGACAATTGCAGCCGCGCGGATCATTTTAGACCCGGAAATTAGCCTGCAAGCCCCGCCAAACTTGCACAAACGTCACATCGCCTATCTGGAAGCTGGCATAAACGATTGGGGCGGGATCAGCCCGGTTTCCATCGATTTCATCAATCCGCAACATGATTGGCCGGAAATCCGCGCGTTGGCTGACAGCTGCGCCAGCGCCGGGTTTGGGTTGCAGGAACGGCTGACTGTTTACCCTCGCTTCTTGGCTGAATGCGGCTATTTGGCACCGCCGCTTGCCAACCGCATCGCTGTGATGGCGCGCGGCGATGGGCTGGCGCGTCAGCAATGTCTGGAAGCAGCAGAATGAAGGTAGCTCCGAAAGATTTCGCCCGCCGTCGACCGGCCGACCTGCAAGCCAAGCTGGAAGCGGCGAGCCGTCCGGTCTGGCGCATTCTGAACCGCGCGTTGCTGGGTAAAGAAACGACCGAAGCGGATGGCGTCACGCTGTTCAAAACCCTAGGCGTGGACAAAGACGCTGTTTTTGCCACGGCGGACGCCCTTCGTGCGCGGACAAACGGAGATACGGTTTCGTTTGTGGTGAACCGCAATATCAACTTCACCAACATCTGCTACATGGGGTGCCGGTTTTGCGGCTTTGCCAAACGGACCGAGGACGCGGGCGCAGAATGGCTGGAACCAGCCCAGATCGTCGCCCGCGCGCAAGAGGCCTGGGATCGTGGCGGCACAGAGGTTTGCATCCAAGGCGGGCTACATCCGAAGATGTCGGGCACTTACTACCGCGACATTGTGCTGGCCATCAAAGCGGCGCTGCCCGACATGCATATCCACGCGTTTTCCCCGTTTGAGGTCTGGTATGGGGCGGCAAAAACCAAGCTGAGCTACCGCGAATTTCTGTCTGACCTGCGCGATTGCGGTCTGGGGTCCATGCCGGGGACGGCTGCAGAAATACTCGACACCGAAGTGCGTAAGCGGCTGACAAAGAACAAACTTTCCGCCGAAAAATGGGTGGAGATCATCCGCACAGCCCATGAGGTTGGCATCCCGACCTCCGCGACCATCATGTATGGGCACGTGGATGCGCCGGAACACTGGGCCGCACATATTGCCTTGCTCAGGGATATTCAGCGCGACACTGGCGGTTTCACGGAGCTTGTGCCGCTTAGCTTCGTTCACACCGACAGCCCGCTTTACACAAACAACCCCGAAGAGGTGCGCCCTGGCCCCACAGCGGATGAAGTGGATCTGATGCACGCGGTGGCACGCATCATGCTGCACGGGTTTATCGACAACATTCAAGTCAGTTGGACCAAGCTGGGCGCGGAGCGTGCGCGCGAAATGCTATCGCGCGGTGTCAACGACCTTGGCGGGACGTTGATGAATGAAAGCATCTCTCGGGCTGCGGGATCGAATTACGGACAGGAGATCACCGCCAAGGAGCTTTGCGATATCATCCGGTCAGCGGGGCGTATACCTGCGCGACGCAACACGGTTTACGGCGTGCAAGAGGTGTTTGAACACCACGACCCGAAAGAACTTGCGCCACTGGTAGCCCGCACAAATGCGGACCCTCTCGACTTTTTGCAGATGTTTCCGGAACCGGCCCGATGACGGCGTCCCTGAAAGTCACCTTGCTGGCCGGCGGTGTTGGCGGGGCCAAGATGGCCGAAGGTTTCGCCGCATTGGACGACGTGGAGCTGACCGTCATCGGCAACGTGGCCGATGATGATGAGTTCCACGGGCTTTGGGTCTCTCCCGATATCGACACGATGATCTACACGCTGTCCGGGCGGATCAATCGTGAACAGGGCTGGGGTGTGGCGGACGAGGGGCGGCGTGCACTTGACACGCTTACCGAGCTTGGCGCGGACACCTGGATGTTTTTGGGCGATCGCGACTTTGGTTTGCACATCTACCGGACGCAACGGCTGCGTGAAGGCGCCCGTCCGACACATGTTACACAGGATATCGCCAAGCGGTTTGGTTGCCCTGCGCGGATCATCTTGCCGACCGACGACCGGGTGCAGACCCGGGTGAAAACCGCAGATGGCTGGCTTGCGTTCCAGGAGTACTTTGTCAAACACCAACACGCCGTTGCCGTCGAAGATCTGGCCTACGACGGGATCGAAGACGCGACGCCCACGCCTGAAGCTTTGAAGGCAATTGCTGAGGCTGACCTGATCGTCTTGGCGCCTTCGAACCCACTGGTCAGTATTGCGCCGATCCTGGGTATTCCGGGGATAACAGAGGCCGTGCAAACCGCAGCGGCGCCGGTTTATGCGGTGTCCCCCATTATTGGCGGTAAAGTTGTAAAAGGCCCGGCGGATCAGATGATGCGTGGCCTTGGGCTACGACCCGACGCAGTTGGCGTAGCTGGGCAATACGCGGGGCTGGCGCAGCGTTTGATGATTGATCACGTGGACGCGGGCTTTGCGGCTGAAATTACCAACCTGGGGGTGGAGCCGGTTGTCACAGATATCCTGATGCCTGATCTGGCTGGGAAGACACGGCTGGCAAACGAGATAACGCAGATGTTTGCCAATGCGCGTCGGGGTGATGCGGCATGACGGACCGACGCGCAGACACCATGATCGTGGTGCCGATGAAGGACCCGTCCTTGTCGAAATCCCGCTTGCGGGAGCGACTGGATGCGGGGCAACGTGAACGACTGGCCCGGCTGATGTTGCATAAGACGTTAGACCTGTTGAGTCAGTTGGATGGCGTGGAAATGGCCGTGGTGACCGGCAGCGACGAGGCGGCAACCATCGCCCGCACGCACGGTGTAAGGGTTATCTTTGAACCCGCCGGATGCGGATCGCTTTCGGCTGCACTAGAACATGCGGCCAGCATAGCTCAGGCAGAAGGGTATAAACGGCTTTGCGTACTGCCAGCAGATCTGGCTGCGCCAAAACTGGATGACCTACATGCCTTGCTTGCGTGCCAAGTCAGTGTCGCGGTTTGTCCTGCGGCGGATTATGGGACCAACGCCCTGCTTTTGAAACCACCGCGCGCGGTGCGGTTCCGCTATGGCCCGCAATCGGCGCGGTTACATATGGAGGAGGCGGAAAAGGTCGGGCTGCATGCCGTTTGGATGCCTTTGGATAGCCTGAGCCTGGACGTTGATACATCTGCCTGCCTGGATGAAGCTGCTGATATCGCGCCGGAAATACGCGCTTTGGTGGCTGCGGAATGAGTGCGGTGCAGATATCCGCTGTGCCGGGTGTTCCCGATGTGCGACCGGGCGACGACCTGGCCCGGCAGCTGGGTGACGCGCTTGCAGCCGCAGGTGGGCTGCAAAACGGTGACGTGGTGTGTCTGGCCCACAAAGTGGTGTCAAAGGCAGAAGGAAATGTGATCGATCTGGACACGATCACGCCGTCAGACGAGGCTGCAAAGCTTGCGGGGGAGTTGAACAAGAACCCTGCCAAGGTGGAAGTGGTGTTGAGCCAATCCGCCCGCGTTGTGCGTGCCTTCAAACGACCGACGCAAAATGAAGGCACGCTGATCTGTGAGCATCGCCTTGGCTTCATCTCTGCCAATGCGGCGGTGGATGAATCCAATGCTGAGGGTGACAACACCGTCATCACTTTGCCGGACGACCCAGACGCAAGCGCCCGTCGTTTGGGGCGCGCGTTAGAGGATCGTTTCGACGTGGAAATTGGCGTGGTGATCACCGACACGTTTGGGCGACCCTGGCGGTTGGGACAGGTAAATGTGGCCATCGGGCTTTACCGGGTGCCGGCGAAAACCTCTGACGTGGGTGGGGTGGATGCTTGGGGCCGGGCGCTTTCCGTGACTGAACCCGCGCTAAGTGATGAGATTGCTGCTGCATCCGGCCTCGTCATTGCCAAGTCAGCCAAGACGCCTTTGGTGCTGTTTCGCGGACTGAATTGGCACGCGGTTGAGACCACATCCGCGCAGGACATTTTGCGCGCTACTCAGGAGGATATGTTTCGATGACACTCACTATCGTCGGCGGAACCGGCCCGCAGGGCCAGGGCCTGGCGCTGCGATTTGCGCGGGCCGGTGTGCCCATTGTGATTGGATCCCGCGACGGCGACC
>JBCCET010000015.1:0-55996 GCA_039030095.1 Pseudomonadota bacterium
GGCCGCGCCACGTGTGCGGAGCAGTGACGTGGCGCGCCGTCGTGCAGCGCGCTAACTCGCGAGTGCCCTGCAAGGTGTGCGCTACTCCTGGCCGAGCCAGTCGCACTGCAGTCACGCCTGACCTGCGGCCAATGGACGGAACTGCTTTTTCGGATGCTGCCTGTCAGCTTCCAGATCAAGCAGGTCGTTGACCACATAGATCGAAGATGCCGCAGCGGAAAAGGCGGCTATGGCGACCAACACTCGGAACACTGCCATCGGGTCAAGAGAATGGGCCGCAACAAGCGGCAACAGCAAAAGTGCGTTTTTGACCCATTGGTGCGGGCGCAGACCTTTGGCCAGCGATCTTCTCGACCATCCTTTGTGCAAGCGCGTGAAACTGATGCCTGCGGCGTCAAGCGCACGTGCCGGGCCTGAATGATATCCCACCAAAATGGCATCGCCTGCGCGTTTCCAGACATCAAAGTCCGATGAATGGTCACCCGCGTACGCAAACCCGCCCCGACCATAACGGTTTTCCAAAGCCACTGCTTTAGCGGCGCCTTTGAGATTGGTTGAACCGTCAGATCCCAGATGCGCGCCGTCTATGTTGTGATAATCCGCCAGTTTCTGAACCAGCGCGATGTCACTGGCAGAGGCAAATATTACCTCTCGCCCTTCATCCTGGGCGCGGCGAACCATCAGTTCAATTTCAGGGTTCACTGGCAGCAGATCAACGCGGATGTCTGCAAGGCGTACAATTTCCTGCTTTAACCGGGCGCGATCGCCGAAGTGTTCCCATGCGATGCGGAGTGTCTCTTGCGGGGCTTTGCCCATGGCCAACCAAAAGCCTTCAAACAGCATATCGGTTTTCAAAAAGGTTCCGTCGATATCAACGACAAGTGGCAGCTGAGAGCTCACTTTGTTAGCCCCTTCTTAAATACGCACCCGTCGGTGGGGTGTTTTGGCGGAGACATGCAAAGCGCCTTCGCTACACCCCATGCGGCAACAACCTTGGGCACATACGCGCGTGTTTCAGCATATGGCGGGACCCCGTTGTGGGACTTCACCGCATTCTCACCAGCGTTGTATCCGGCCAACGCCAGCAGCGGGTCCCCTTTGAATTCGCGCAGAAGCCAGGCCAGATAAGCCGCCCCTGCCTTTATGGATTGTTGCGGATCGGTTCGGTCGGTCACGTCAAACCGGGCTGCCGTTGCTTCCATCAATTGCATCAAACCTACTGCCCCAGCGGAACTGACGGCGTCTGTCCGACCACTTGATTCAACCCCGATCACAGCCAAAACCAGTGCTGGCGAGATCTCTTTTCCCAAAGTCGCCAGTAAGATGTCGTTGCCATACTTCTCTGCAAGCTTCTGATAAGTGGTGAGGCGCGGGCTGAGGCGCGCCTGCGCAGCCGGGTTATTGCCCAAGCTTAGCAGAGCTTTGTCCATCCGGTTGAAAGCCGCATCCGACAAAGCCGGGCTGTTGGCTTTCCAGAACCAGTCATAGGCATCTTTATTTGACTTGGGTTTGGCAACGGCGGACGCGACGTCTGTGGGCGCGTCATCAGTCTGGTCTGCCGCCTTCTGGTTTTCCATCTTTTCGCGATGGGTCCGCTTGTACCAGTCTTCTTCTTTCGTGATTTGGATGTCGATCCGCTTACCAGAACCGTTGGATGGGCGCGCTTTCTTGAAAACGATCCCTTCTGCCTGCGCCTTGTTGAGTTCAACTGCCAACCCCACGGCGCACAACATCAATGCTGTGACAGCTATTTTCATTGTTTTTGCCCGACTGCCTGTCTGCTTTTTCTTAAGACTCGCAAATTGGCGCCGCGAATTCCAGTTTTTCTTGTGACACAACTATGGCGAAACGGCCACAGTCCCGGCTCTCGCAGCTGGATAGTAAGTAAATCGCGCGCTAAAATCGCAGATAACTTACTGACTATTAACAAAAATTACGAATTTCCTAAAAAAACCGTCAATTAGCGATAGAAAAATTTTCGCGCGCCAAAGTGTCGCCCAAATTGGATTTCATAACCTCAATCCATGGACAGCGGGCCAGCCAAGCAAATGACGAGGCAGCTTCGGTAGGCAACAAACCGCACCCATAACAATGAAACCAAAATGTGACCTTGGAGGGTTATAAAATGAAACTGTTCAAATTCAAAAAAGACGAATCCGGTGCTGTGACTGTTGACTGGGTTGTACTGACTGCAGCTCTGGTTCTGGTTGGCGGCGTTGTCGTAACCGCGATCCGCGGCGGCATGGAAAACCTGGCCGGCGACATCAACACGCAGCTTTCCGCTACTTCGGTATCGTAAGCTTACGCATGTTCGTGGGGGGCCATGGTGCCCCCCGCTATCCCCTAACCGGATAGCGAAAAACAGATTTTTGCCGGACCGCCAACGAATATTCGTCGGGCGGTTTTTTTGGGCCTAAGGGCCCGGGGCGCCACGGGTAACCCATACAGATGATCAGGGGTTAGGCATCCGAACAAACGATGTTCGAAATGTCTAAAATTCACCGCAAAAGGGCCGAAACACGGTCATGAATTCATCACAACCGTATGGAAGATAAGAGACAGAAACAGGTGCCTCAACGAAGGGTACCGCTGAAATACGGGTGATAATTATGCGTTTTGTGTTTGCACTGATACTCTTCATGGGCGTGGCCATCGCCGGCGGCGCGGTCTACATGGCAATGGACCGCTTCAACCAATACGAGACCGCGCTGGCAAACAGCCGTCAGGGCAACGGCCCAAATATTAATTTGGCAAAAGTATACATCGCCAAAGAGCCACTTGAATACGGAATGCAGCTGGAAAAAGATCACATCCGGCTTGTTGACTTCCCTGTAGACGCCCTTCCTGAAGGTACATTTTCTGAAGAGATCGACCTTCTGGGCTCCGGAGAAGACGGCGATTTCCGCACGGTGCTGCGCGAAATGGAACCTGGCGAGGTTTTGATGGCATCCAAGTTAACGGCACGGGGCGAAGACGCTGGTGTTTCCTCCCGGCTCGACAAAGGTATGAGCGCGTTCGCAATCCGCGTTGACGTGGCCTCCGGTGTGTCAGGCTTCCTGCGCCCCGGTGATAAAGTTGACGTCTATTGGACGGGCCGAAACGGCAACGACACTGTCACTAAATTGATTCTAAACGGGTTGGAATTAATCGCCATCGACCAATCAGCCGACGGTTCCCGCAACCGCCCGACTGTGGCGCGGACCGTGACTGTTGCTGCATCCAGCCGAACCATCGCGTCGCTGGTACAAGCACAATCAACCGGGAAACTCTTGCTCAGCTTGCGTGGCATCAACGATGAAACGGTCGAAGACGGCATCGAAGTGACCCACAAAGATCTTCTCGGGTTGGAAGAAGAAATTGTCGCCAAGGAAAAAGAGGTCTGCACGATCAAGAACCGTAAGGGCGCAGAAGTGATCGAAATCCCGATCCCTTGTTCCAACTGACCTTACCGACAACCACATTTGATGGGGCGTCCTGCTAGGGCGCCCCACTACATTTGGGGGCTATGTTGGCATCCAAAGAGCGACCGCCGACAGAACCCTAGGAACAAATAGCACCCGTCAAAGCATTTTGTGTTGCCGTTTGTCCACATACACTGCGGCCTTTAATTGCTTGAATCTTGATAAAAAATTCTTCCTATCGCAATCTGCTTTGTAAGCTTGGGCGAAAAACGACCCGTGCATTGAGCAGACATCCGTGATCAGAGAGGCAGGATCACATGACCATACGTAACCTGATTTCAGCAGGCTTTCTTGGCCTGTGTATCGTTGGAACAACCGCGCCGACCGTGGTCGACGCGCAAAACGTCCTGCGCATCATGCGCGGTGAGGCGACAAGCTCTATCAAGGTGTCGGTCAACCGCGCCATCGTGATGGAAAGCGACATGCCTTTTGCAGAGCTGTCGGTCGCCAACCCGGGCATCGCAGACATCGCGACCCTTTCGGATCGTACCATTTATGTTCTGGGTAAATCACCTGGCCGGACAACGCTGACCCTCCTGGGCGCCGATGGCAAGTTGATCACCAACGTGGATGTGCAAGTCTCACCAGATCTGGCGGAGTTCAAAGAACGCCTGCGAGAGATCCTGCCACGCGAACGCATCGAAGTGCGCACTGCCAACGACGGTATCGTTCTGTCGGGCCGCGTGTCTGGAAAACAAAAACTGCAACGTGCCCTGGATCTGGCTGAACGCTATGCCCCTGAGCGTGTGACAAACCTCATGACGGTCGGCGGCAGCCAGCAGGTCATGCTGAAAGTGCGTTTCGCAGAGATGCAGCGTTCGGTGGCAAAGAACCTCTCTGCCTCGCTCGGTTTGGATATTACCGCCGGCACACCGGGAAATCCGGTGAGCCAGATTGGTACAGGTACGCGTCTGACGACGCCGGGTACTGCAGGTATTGGCAACGCGACCGCAGGACAGCAAGGCGCGTTTTCCATCGGCTTTAGCTCCGGCGATCTGGCCATCAACCTGATGTTGGAAGCCCTGGAAACCAAAGGCTTAGTCCGCACATTGGCAGAACCAAACATCGTCGCCATCTCTGGTGCGGAATCGTCCTTCCTGGCAGGCGGCGAATTCCCGGTGCCTGTGGCGGACGGCGACGGCATCAAGATCGAATACAAACCATTTGGTATTGAGCTGAAGTTCAAGCCGGTGGTGGTCCAGGGTGATCTGATCAACCTGACGGTAGACACAGCGGTGTCCGAGATCGACACAACAAACACCATTGTCGTGGGCAACACCACAGTTCCGGCGTTCACCCGCAGAGAAGCGCAAACAGTGGTCGAAATGCGTGACGGACAGTCGATGGCAATCGCCGGTCTGTTGCGCGATGACTTCACTGACGCCGCACGGCAGGTCCCGTGGATTGGCGATGTGCCGATCCTCGGCGCGCTCTTCCGGTCCAGCAACTACACCCGTAACCAGTCGGAATTGGTGATCATCATCACCCCGCATCTGGTGACGCCAGTGGACGGCGAAAGCCTGACCCTGCCGACAGACCGTGTCCGGATCCCGAATGAAGCCGAGCTGTTCTTGCTTGGCAACGTTCAGGGCGCTGATCGCAACAACCGTATGCCTACATCCAAAAGCGGGGCAACGGTCGACGCCCAAGACTTCGATTCCTCCTACGGCTACGTGATGGAGTAAAGCAGATGATCAATCAAAAACTTGCCTTCAGCCTGGCCTTCGCCCTTGCCCTTCCGGCTTGCGGTGCAACGGATCGGGGGTTCTCCTACCTGGGTCCCGAAGCCGGGGCAGAAGTACACCGCGCAGATCTTGGTTTGGCCAACGCACAAAACGCGGCTGTTCAAACCGGTCAATTGAGCCAAATGGCCGCAAACCTGACCCGAAAGTTCGCGGCAGAAGCACCGGCACGCATCAACTTTGCCTTTAATTCCAGTTCTCTGGACGCAGCAGCGCGCACTGCGCTGCGCAGTCAGGCGGCCTGGATTAAACAACACCCGCAAATCGTCTTCCGTGTTTACGGCCACACCGATAAAGTTGGATCAGCGGCCTACAACCGTCGCCTGGGTAAACGCCGCGCGAATGCTGCTGTGAACTACCTGGTCAGCCTCGGCGTACCGCGATCGAAACTTCAGGCAGTTGCAAGCTTCGGCGAAACCCGCCCAATTGTCCTGACCGAAGGTCCAAGCCGCGAAAACCGCCGCACAGTGACCGAAGTGTCTGGCTTCGCCAAAGGACGCCACGCGCCTGACCTGGACGGTAAATACGCTGTAACCGTTTACAATGAGTACATCACGACGACTTACAAGGTGCAGACGTCGGACGGTGAATAATCATGGCGGGCGTCTGTAAGACCTGAGTTTGACCACAAATTTACCGCAATTTCAGGCGATAAAGCAGAGGCTCGCAAGTGAACTAACAAAAGTCGGCGTAAAACGCCGCGTGTGGGTGATTGAGGCATGAGCGAAGGCTCCGAAGAACCAGCAAAAGTTTTGGCTTGCGCCATTGCGCGGGACATAGATGCGTTTGACCTTCTGATCGAAGATATGGAGGTCGAATTTGGTGAGGCATGGGGCGCCCTGACGTTCGAAGCCGCACCCGGCGTTATTGCATCTGAACTCGGTCAAGACCTGAAGTTTGTCACTGTGGCGGTGGATCAAACTGACGAAGAACGCTTGGGCGAAGTGGCAGAAGTCATCCGCAGCGCCCGCGAAGCTGAGATCAAGGTCATTTTGATCCCGCACGACCTTAATACGGTCGCGTTGCACCAGCTTATGCGCATGGGCGCCGACGATTTCGCCCCATATCCCCTTCCTGAAGGGGCGCTCAAAGACGCAATCGAACGCGTTTCCAAAGAACCTGACCCGGTTGTGGTTCCTCAAGCGGTATCCGCTGCTGCCCCGATCGACACATCTGAACGTCAGGGCATTATTCTTCCGGTATACGGCGTGGCTGGTGGCGTCGGCGCAACCACTTTTGCGACCAACTTGGCTTGGGAACTACAGAAGTCCTTTGAGGCATCTGGCAAAAAGGTCTGCATTCTGGATTTTGATTTCCAATACGGCGCGGTCGCGACCTATCTGGACGTCCCGCGTACCGACAGCGTGTTCGAATTCCTATCAGATGCAAATAACGCTGACCGCGAAAGCATGACATCCGCGATCGAACTTTACCGCGACAAGCTGTCGGTACTGGCGGCCCCAAATGACGCGCTCCCGCTGGAGTTTGTGGACCCTGACGGCATCAAGAACATGATCGACCTGGCCTCTAAGGCCTTCGATTTTGTGATTATTGATGTGCCCCAGGCACTTGTCAGCTGGTCAGAGACGGTTCTGGAGGCGGCGCACATCTATTTCGCGGTGACTGAGCTGGATATGCGGTCCGCACAAAACGCGCTGCGGTTCATGCGCACCTTGAAGGCAGAGGACCTGCCCTTCGAAAAGGTGCAATTTGTGCTTAATCGTGCACCTAAATTCACAGACCTTTCTGGCAAGTCTCGGGTCAAGAAAATGGCTGAAAGCCTGGAAATTGACTTTAGATATCAAATGCCTGACGGCGCCAAACCGGTTGTGAACGCCGGTGACGAAGGTGAGGCACTGGCAGAAGTGGCGGCGAAAAACCCGCTTCGTAAAGAAATTCTCAAGATAGCTAAGACAATGTCTGAATTGGCAGCAGACGACGAGAATTCGGACGGATAATCAGATGTTTAAACGGCTTCAAAAGGGCGGATCAGCCCCAACACCAACACCCCAAGCGGTCGAAACAGCACCGCAGGCGGCGCCAGAAGAAACGGCGCCAGCGCCTGCTCCTGTGCAAAAGGTCCAGAAGGTTGCGGCCAAGTCGGACAACTTGACCCGCGAAGAACGCCGCAAACAGCGTCTGATGGACCTGCGGCTGGAAATGCACACCCGCTTGCTGGAAAACCTCAACCTTGGCGCGATCGAAAACGCGTCAGAGGCAGACCTGCGGCGCGAAATTTCTGCGATCTGTTCCGACGGCTTGCAAGAAATGGGCATGGTGCTGACCAAAGATGAACGCAGCCAGCTGAATGCGGAAATGTATGATGAGGTGACGGGGCTTGGGCCTCTTGAGCCGCTTCTGAAAGACGAAGACATCGCCGACATCCTGATCAACGGCCCAAAACAGATTTTCATCGAGAAAAAGGGGAAATTGTCGGTCTCTCCGGTGGTTTTCCGCGACGACAAGCATCTTTTGCGCGTGATCGACAAGATCGTGTCCGCTGTGGGGCGTCGTGTAGATGAATCAAACCCTTACGTGGACGCCCGTCTGCTGGATGGGTCACGTTTCAACGCCATGGTGCCGCCGATTGCCATCGACGGCGCGCTGGTTTCCATCCGGAAATTCAAAAAAGACAAGCTGTCGATTGATGAACTTGCAAACTTCGGCGCTTTTACCGAAGAAATGGCCGCTTATTTGCAGGCTGCGGTGTCCACACGTCTGAACATCATCGTGTCTGGCGGTACGGGTTCAGGGAAAACGACAACTCTCAACGCGCTCTCATCCTTCATTGCCAACGACGAACGCGTGGCAACGATCGAAGACACCGCCGAACTCCAGCTGCAACAAGATCACCTGGCCCGCATGGAAACCCGCCCCCCCAACGTGGAGGGAAAAGGTGAGGTTTCGGCGCGTGACTGCCTGAAAAACGCCCTGCGGATGCGTCCTGACCGTATCATCGTGGGGGAGACTCGGGGTGATGAGGTTATCGACATGCTGCAGGCCATGAACACTGGCCACGACGGGTCGATGACGACAATTCACGCCAACTCCGCGCGTGATGCGGTTGCGCGACTGGAAAACATGATTGCCATGACAGGCGTGGAAATGCCATTGCGCGCCATGCGGAGCCAGATTTCTTCGGCTGTGAACCTGATTGTGCAAGCAAAACGTTTGCAGGACGGGTCGCGCCGGATGGTCTCGATCACGGAAGTGGCCGGTATGGAGGGGGAGATCATCTCGCTCCAAGAGATCTTCAGGTATGAGATCTTTGGCACCCTACCCGACGGCAAAATCGACGGTGAATTCACCGCGACCGGCCTGCGCAGCCTTTATTCGGAACGATTTGCACAGTGGGGCTATGCGCTGCCCACATCCATCTACACCCCGCGCCGCCGCGCGGCGGCAGAATAGGAGCACGTCATGGGCGGTGCAGCCATAATCTATATCCTGATCTTCATCGGCGTCGTCCTGATCGTCGAAGGGATCTACCTGGTCTGTTTCGGCAAATCGATTAAGCTCAACAGCCGCGTCAACCGCCGTTTGGCATTGATGGAAAGCGGCAAAGACCAGGAGCAAGTTCTTGAAACGCTTCGGAAAGAGCGGGATCAGCACCTTAAAGGGTTAAAGCTGCCGATCATGTCGATCCTCAGCGCAAAAGCCCAGCAAGCCAACATAGCCTTTTCGCCGCAAGCCCTGATCGCCGTGATGGTGTTTGTGGGTGTCTTTGCCTTTGTAGGATTGACCTTTTTTACAGGCGCAGGCCTGATCCTTCGCGTCATCGTATCGCTGCTCTTGGGCGGCGGTGGGGTCTATTTCTGGCTAAACGGCAAAGCAAAGAAACGCATGGCCGCGTTTGAGGAACAATTGCCAGACGCGGTGGACCTGATCGTGCGGTCGCTGCGCGTAGGCCACCCGTTTAACAACGCTATCAACATCGTCGCGACCGAAATGCCCGACCCTATCGGTTCGGAATTTGGTATGATCGTGGATGAAGTCGCCTACGGCTCTGACATTGCAGGTGCGTTGACCGGTATGGCTGAGCGCATTGATGTGCCTGACTTGCGATTCTTGACCGTGGCTGTGGCGATCCAACAGAAATCTGGTGGTAACCTGGCAGAGGTGCTCGACGGTTTGTCAAAAGTGGTTCGGGCACGGTTTAAGCTTTTCCGCCGGGTGAACGCGATCACCGCAGAGGCGAAATGGTCCGGCATGTTTCTGTCCGCTTTCCCACTTTTGGCGCTTTTGGCCGTGCAGGTGACAAACCCGACATACTATGACGCCGTAAAACCAACGCCTTACTTCATGCCTGCCGCGATCATCGTATTTGCCCTTCTAGCGGTGAACATCTTTGTGATGCGATCGATGGTAAACATTAAGGTCTAGATACATGCTTGGCTCCATCAATCAGTACTTGGTAGACACGCTTGGCCCGGCGGGGCCGATCATTGCGATGGGTGTGCTTGGCCTGTTCTTCATCGTCATGACGCTGCCATTGCTGCTGACGAAAAAAGAGGACCCCTTTGACCGGCTTGCCGGCTCTTCCGTGCCGCAACCCAAACGGACAAAAAGCAGCGCGGGACAAAAGCAGGAACTGCGGGAGAAATCCAAAGGTCCCAACCTCGACAAGTTTGCAGCCTACCTGGAACCCCAGGACCAACAGGAATATTCAGACCGGCGGATGAAGCTGATCCAGGCCGGTTACCGTGGTAAAGACGCCGTGCGGACTTTCCACTTTATGCAGTTGGTACTGGGCTTGGCCGGGCTGTTGCTGGGCGCGTTCTACACGTTCCTGATCGCGGGCACGACGGATATCAAATGGCTGGCAATCCAGGTCTTTGGCCCGGGTTTTGCCGGATACTACGGCCCGATCTACTGGGTGGAAAAGCGTCGCGGGACGCGGGCTGAGGAAATCCTCAATGGCTTCCCGGACGCGCTTGACCTGATGCTGGTTTGTATTGAGGCTGGCCAATCGCTTGACCAGGCGGTCCAACGGGTAGCACGCGAAATTGCCCCCTCGGCCCCTGCCCTGTCCGAAGAATTCACCATGGTGGCCAATGAGATGCGCGCCGGTAAGGACCGGCCTACCGTTCTGCGCGACTTCGCAGACCGCTGTGACTGCCAGGATATCTCTGCGTTTTGTACCGTGATGATCCAGTCTGCCACTTTTGGTACGTCACTGGGTGAGGCCTTACGGGTCTACGCTGGGGAGATGCGCGACAAACGCGTGACGCGGGCCGAAGAAAAGGCCAACAAGCTGCCAACAAAAATGACGCTGTGCACCATGATGTTCACCGTGCCGCCGCTTCTGATCATAATGGTTGGACCGTCGGTCTATGACATCTACGTTCACATGGTCCTGGGCACCGGGTAACCGACAGGTGTTACGCGCGACCATAATCTTATTTCTAGCGGGCACCTTGGCCGGGTGTGGCGGGCAAGAATTGACCACCACCACAAAGGCAAACTCTCTGACTGAGGTGCGCCAGGGCTTGAAAGCCCCGCGCGGCACCAAAAAAGTAACGGAAGATGTGGATGGGTTGCTTGTGGGGCACCGCTTGATGGCAGCTGGTGAGTACGAGCTGGCGCTCAAGGCCTATACCCGCGCAGCGGGTGAACAAGGTCTAAACGTCGATGTTCTGTCTGCACTCGGTTCCGCCAACCTCCATTTGGGCCGCATGAACCAGGCCGAGGAGCTCTTGCGCCTGGCCACCACGAAAGACGACAGTTTTGTGCCGGCGTGGAACAATCTCGGCGTCGTTTTGCAGGCTCAAGGCCGACATGCGGAGGCTGCGCAGATTTTTCGCCTGGCCTACGGACTGGACAATGGCAATTCGGACTCAATCCGAGCAAATCTTACCAAGTCCCTCGCAATTGCGAAGAAAACCGAGTACGATCCAACAAAAGATAAAAACAGCTTCGAATTGGTTCGGCGCGGCAATGGCAGTTACATGCTTTTGTCGACACCAAAATCGGGGTGAGAGCAGTAAGATGAGGCAGATAATCCCATGGCAGACATTCGTCTGGGCGTAGCAGCCCTGTGTGCGACCCTTGCGCTAACCGCGTGCGGGGAAACCGGTGACACTGACAAGGCAGGGCTCGACCCGGCCAATGTGGTGGATGCAACCGACCTGAACGACATCATGCTGACGGTCGCTGACCCAAATGAGGCCGTCGATTACTTCCGCTCTTCGCTTCAGAAAAAGCCGAACCGGATGGAATTCAAGCGCGGCCTGGCCGTCTCGCTGGTCCGGGCAAAACGCGCCACGGAAGCCGTTCCCGTCTTTGAAAGTTACGTAGACAAAAAAGGGGCAACAGCTGAGGATCGCATTGATTTCGCGGATGCCCTGATCCGGACCAACAAGTGGAAGCGGGCGGAAAAACAGCTCAATAAGATCCCGCCGACGGTCGAAACCTACAAACGCTACCGGCTTGAAGCGATGATCGCGGACAGCAAGAAACAGTGGAAAAAAGCTGACAGCTTTTATGAAACTGCGGCCGGGCTGACCACGACGCCTGCCAGCACGTATAACAACTGGGGCTATTCCAAGTTGACGCGCGGCGACTACAAAGGGGCTGAAGGCCTGTTTGTTCGCGCAATCACGCAGGACAAAAAGCTCTTCACGGCTAAAAATAACCTGGTTTTGGCCCGAGCGGCGCAAAAGAACTACAAATTGCCACTGGTGCCTATGTCCGAAGAGGAAAAGGCCCAGTTGCTCTACACGGCTGGTCTGAGCGCGGTGAAAAACGGCGATGAGGCTGTGGGTCAAGGCCTGCTGGAAGAGGCTATCGACACCCATCCACGCCACTTCGACGCCGCCGTGCGCAGCCTTGAAGCTTTGAAGACTAAGTCATGAACGCTGAACTGGCGCCGCTCGCGCTCTTGCTGGCCGCCCTGCCCTTTTGCATCTGGGCAACGGTGACAGACCTGCGGGAGATGAAAATCCTGAACACCTGTAACATGGGCCTCTTCCTGGCTTTTGTTGCAATCGGTGCGGTTATCTTCCCGCTCGACGTCTACGCACTGCGACTAGCTCAAGGCGCATTGATGTTGGTTGTAGGCATCCTTTTGAACGCGACAGGTCACGTGGGCGGAGGCGACAGCAAATTCATCGCCGCCATGGCCCCGTTTATCGCGCTGCAAGACGCAACAGTCTTCTTGATGTTGCTGGCCGCCACATCCTTGATCACGGTGGGTCTGCACCGCGGCGTCGGCGCAATCAGCCCGCTGCAGCCAGCCCTTGCTGGATGGAAAAGCTGGCAAGTTGGCAGCAAGTTTCCATTCGGCGTGACGCTGAGTGCGGCGCTTATGGCTTACCTGGCGCTCGGCCTCTAAGGTCCGCGCCGGGTCAAGGATTTACGCGACCGTAGACAATCATTCGCGCGTCCCGACCCAGTTCTTGATAATTGCCCCCAGCGGCCTCCACAGCGCGAAGCGCCATGTTGCGCACGCCCCGGCCCATTGGGCAGATCGGCACCACCAGATAGTCCGCTTTTTCCAGTCCCGGCGCGCCACCGTAATACCACGGCGCGCCGCCTGGCAATGGGTCTAGGTCCGACCACAACCAGATTGCATTGACCCAATCCGCATAAAACGCGGTCTTTCCTTTCGTCGGAACCAACCCGTTGAGAGCCTTCCCGCTGGCCTGAAGATCGGCGATCAACCCGTTGTCCTTTTCGCACCATGGCAGATCCTCACCGGCGAACCGGATGGGCTCAGGTGCCTCTTGTCCGGGATGGGGACGTTTTACCAATGCAGGCGTATCAGGGCGGATCAACAGGGTCGGATCTCCAGCAACAAGCGGGATCGCATTTTCCCGGTTCAATCCTGCATGCACCAACAAAGACTGCGCTTGTACATAGACGCCAGGCGCCGCCAGCACCAAAAACAGTGCCGACATTACTTGCAACGCGCGCCCCAAATGCCAGCCATATCGGTTTAGCAGATCAACTGACCCAGCCTCTATCGCAATCAGCAAACCAAAGATCAGCGCCCAATGGGGATCATTCTGCCAATTCTGGTGGGTCATCGCAAAAAAACCGGCGCCCAAGGCCAGATAGACCAGCACCCGATTAGTTCGCCCGGCTTGGCGCAAAAAGACCACAACCGCGATCCAACTGACAAACAGCACAAAATGTAATGGTTGCAGGATCATCGCCACGATCCCGCGTCCTGGGCTGGCCCGCACCTCTGACGTGGCCACAGCCAACAAATCAGCGATGTAGGCTTGCAAGTACGACACTCCACCTAACGGCAAAGCGACCAAACCCACCACAACCAGCCCTGCGACAAAGGCCATGCCAAGTTCGGACCATCGACGGTTCACCCCGAACGCCAAGACAACCGCTGGGGCCAGAAACGCCGCAAATGGCGCCTTGAGAACCGCAAGCGCGCCAAGCCCTGCGCCAATCACAATCGCACCTAGCCAACGGTCGCCACGGGCTGGCGTGAACGCAAACGCAGACACAATTGCAACCAACGCCCAGCCCCAATTGTTGTAATACATGGACAAGGTGACCGTGGCGCTTGTCCCCCCGTGTAGCAGAGACATCCAAGACACCAACACTGCTCCGCCAAAGACCAGTGCAGCCCACCGTGAAAGCCGCACAACACCAGCCCACCAAATCAATGGAAGTGAAAGAAGGGCCAGAAAAACCGGGGCATAGGCGATAGACGCCCCCAAAGGCTGACCCATTTTCATCAGCCAGACAAACGGCAGAAAGGCCAGCGCCCCCAGCGGCGTGACAAAATCGATACCCGGCACTTCCCCTATGTGCATGCGCGTTGCGATTTGCATCAGGTGAACCGCGTCACCTTCGAACGCCAGCAAGACGACCGCACCGTCCTGCGCCCGCGCAAGAGTCAACAGAGCCAAAGAACCGACCAGAAACAACGCATACCAAAAACCAAAAAGTTGACGCACTGCTGCCCCGGATCGCTCGTGTTGCCGTTTTGAATCAAACTAGCAGCAAAAGGGGGTGGCTGCCAAAATCAAATGCAGTTTTTGTTTACCGGCGTGTGAGAGGGACGATAGGGTCAAAGAAAAACGCGAGCAGCGAGACGAGATCATGAATATGCAGGCGCGGGCATCCAACATGCCGCAACCCCCTATGTCCATCAGTGCCACCGGGCTTTCGCCGGTTTTTGCACGCGACATCTTGATCAAATCAATGTTTCGAAAGAACGTCGCGACCCCCAAAGAGGTTGAAACGACGCTGTCATGCACCGCACCCGTTGCGCTGGAACTGATTGAACTGGCGCGCGCCAGCAATTTGATCGAAGTGATGGGCCAGTCCAACGACGGTGAAATGCGCTACAACCTGACGGAGTCGGGCAAATCACGAGCACTCGACGCACTTGCCCAGTCAGAATATTTCGGCGCCTTGCCGATCCCGCTCGCTCACTACAAATCGCTGGTCGCCAAACAGTCGGTGGCAGATGTGGGTATCACAGAGGCCGCGCTGAAAGGGTCCATGGGACACCTGATCATACCTGATGGTCTGCTTGACCAGTTGGGACCTGCGGTGAACTCTGGCAAATCCATCCTGATGTACGGCCCGCCGGGGAACGGGAAATCTTCCATCTCCAACGGCATTCGCGACGCGCTCGGCGACAAGATATTTGTGCCCAAGGTGTTGGAATATTCAGGCCAGGTGATCAGCGTCTATGACCCGATTGTACACGGCGAAGGGCAAGAAAGTTCCATCGACCCGAACTCTTTGCGCCGCACCGGGGATCAGTTTGACCCGCGCTATGTGCGCTGCAAGCGGCCGTCGGTCATCACCGGCGGCGAACTGACGCTCAGCATGTTGGAGCTAAATTACAACGCGAACTCAAAGACATACCAGGCGCCACTGCAACTAAAAGCAACCGGCGGCGTCTTCATCGTGGATGACCTTGGCCGCCAGGCGGAACCGCCCCAGGCGTTGATCAACCGATGGATTGTCCCGATGGAAGGGGGCGACGATATCTTGTCGTTGCAATCGGGTGAAAAGTTTCTGGTGCCTTTCGACACGCTGGTGATCTTTTCCACCAACTTCCACCCGGCGCAAATTTTTGACGGCGCTGCATTGCGCCGGATCTACTACAAGGTTCTGGTCGATCGCCCCAACCGCGACGAAATGATCCAAATCTACGCTGTTGTGGCAAAAGCCATGAAAATGCCGCTGGATGAACAAGTGTTGATCCACCTGTTCAGCCGACTTTATCCGCAGGTGGACAACACATATGCCGCCTATCACGCGCCATTCTTGATCACTCAGATCAAGTCGATCTGTGACTATCAAGGCATCCCGCACCAGATGAGCGTGGACCTGGTTGAGAAAGCTTGGGCGAACCTCTTTGTGGCAGAAGGCGAAGTGGATCACTAATTCCAACGTTCGTCCGGACTGCACAGATAAAAAGCCTTGGCATCTTCTAGACCAGCCAAGGCTCGCTTTTCCGTCTCTCACGTAAAAAATTTTCCTGCCTGAGCAACGCAGCACTAAGGGCTAGCGCCCTTTCCTCGAGACGTTTTCAATTCCAAGCATACGCGTTGATTTGTCCCGGCCAGCGGCCTATCTCGTTGGGTCATGCGCGCTCTTCCAGAAAAATTCCAGCAGTGGTTCGCTTCCAAAGGTTGGCAAATCCACCCTCATCAACAAGCGCTGCTGGATCAGGCAGATAGCCCCGCGACATTGCTGATTGCGCCCACAGGCGGCGGCAAAACACTGGCTGGCTTCCTGCCGTCGCTGACCGAACTTTCTGACCACGCTCCTGATGGGCTGCACACCCTTTATGTCTCTCCACTTAAGGCACTTGCAGCGGACATTCGTCGCAACCTGCAAACCCCGGTCGATGAGATCGGTTTGCCAATCCGCATCGAAGATCGCACCGGCGACACAGGCACCGCGCAGCGTAAACGGCAGCGGGTAGACCCGCCCCATATTCTGCTGACCACACCGGAATCGCTGGCGCTGCTGTTGAGTTATGAGGACGCCCCCCGCATGTTCGCCGGTCTGCGCCGGGTGGTGATTGACGAAATCCACGCTCTGGCGGACAGCAAACGCGGCGATCAGCTGTTCTTGTGCCTCGCCCGGCTGGAAAAATTGGCGCCCGACTTCAAACGGATTGGCCTGTCCGCCACGGTCGAAGACCCGCCAGCATTGGCGCAATTGATGGCCCGCAACCCGACGCCTTGCGCGTTGATTGAGGCGGACCCAGGCCCCCCTGCCGACATACGCGTTTTGCACACCGACGACCCGCCCCCCTGGGCAGGCATGACCGCGACCTACGCCGTGCCGAAAATCCTGGAGGCCGTGCGCGATGCCCGCACCACACTGATTTTCATCAATACCCGCGCTCAGGCGGAGGTGATTTTTCATGAAATTTGGAAACACAATCTGGAAGACCTGCCAATCGGGCTGCACCACGGATCCTTGAGCCGCGAGGCACGCGACCGGGTCGAAGGGGCCATGGTCGCGGGCCAACTTCGGGCCGTGGTCTGCACCGCAACGCTTGATCTTGGGATTGACTGGGGGGCCGTTGATCTGGTGATCCAGGTTGGATCCCCTAAAAACGTCAAGAAACTGGTGCAGCGCATCGGTCGGGCAAACCACCAGTACAATGCGCCAAGCCGCGCATTGGTTGTGCCGTCAAACCGCTTCGAAGTGTTGGAGGCGCAGGCCGCCTTGGACGCCGTCGCTGAACACGATTTGGACGGGGAACCACGCGACCCAGGTCCCCGCGATGTATTGTGTCAACACATCCTCTTGCTGGCCTGCGGCGGCCCGATAGATGCCAATGAGCTTTTTGCAGAAGTGGTCACTGCTGGACCTTACGCTGACCTGACTCGCGCAGACTTTGATGCCTGCCTAGAGTTTTGCGCCACCGGCGGATACTCCCTGCGTGCCTACGATCGTTGGCAACGTTTGATGAAAAGGGATGGCCTCTGGGTGCTGCGGGATCCGCGCATGGCCCAGCGACTGCGCATGAACGTGGGCACCATCGTCGATACGGAAACTCTGAAAGTCCGCTTCCGGGGGCGCGGCGGCAAGCCGCTGGGCGAAGTGGAAGAGGCGTTTGCCGCAACCCTTACCCCCGGCGACACCTTCCAGATCGGTGGTCAAACCGTGCGTTATGAGGGCCTGCGCGAGATGACGGTTCAAGTGACCAAAGCGCAGGCGAAAAAGCCCAAGTTTGCGGTTTTCTCCGGCACCAAATTCGCCGCGTCTACGGTACTGACCAACCGCGTGATTGAGATGATGGACAGCCGTGATTGGGCTGCCCTGCCCGCCCACACGCAAGATTGGCTCGCTCTACAAGAACACATCAGTCAACTGCCGCGCCCGGGGCGCATGCTTGTGGAAAGCTTCCGTCGGGGGGACCGGGAATTCACCACATTCTTTGGCTTTGCGGGCCGCAACGCGTTGCAAACATTGGGGCTTTTGGTGACCAAGCGGATGGAACAACAAGGTTTGCAACCGCTCGGATTTGTCACCACAGACTATGCGTTGTCCGTGCGCGGGCTCCAACCGGTGGAAAACCCAGCGGCACTTTTGACCGCAGACGGTTTGCGCGAAGGGTTGGAGACCTGGTTGCAGGGCAACGCCGTTATGAAAAAGACCTTTCGCACGGTGGCGAGCATTGCCGGCCTGATCGAAAAGAACACGCCGGGCAAACGTAAGACCGGCAAACAAGCCACGTTTTCCAGTGACATTTTATACGACACTCTAGCCAAATATGACCCGGACCATCTGCTGATGCAGATCACGCGGGAAGAGGCGAACCGCGGCCTCGTCGACTTTGGCCGTATCGAAGAGATGTTGCGTCAATATGAGGACCGGATCGATCATGTGCAGGCGCCTCATGTGACCCCGTTTTCTGCCCCGCTTTTGCTGGAAATGGGAAAAGTTCCCATCATGGGCAGCGGGCGCGAAAAGCTGGCGGAAGACGAAACGGCAGAGTTGATGCGCGAGGCGGGGTTGATGCTTTAGACCAAGTGCGCTTGGAAAACCCCGACGCTACGATGCGCGCTGGGCAAAGCTTCGGATCAACGGGCATATTAGACCCAATTTTAGTTAAACTAATCAAACGCTTGCTTCAAGTGAAGCCCTTACCCGCCACTTAGGCCAAACCATCCAATCTCTGCCCAAGCGCGACAGACCTGCCAGGCAATTTGCCAACACCAAAGGAATTTTCTCTGGGTTTCCTAACGTTCTTGCAGCACGACCATACTGTTTTGCGTTCCCATTTCCAGTGCACTGGCTTCGACCAAAACCGCACTGCCCAACACAACCAGCCCGGCAAAGGCGCCCAAAAGTCTGCTGCGATACATACCGCTTCCCCTAATTGTACCATTCGACTTAAGCTTAGCGCCCCAAGGGTTGCCAAACTGTAAATGTTCCTATTTTGTACCAGATTATGGGAAACTACGGCTTCACATTTGCAGGCGCACAGATGCAAGCCACCCCCGCTGGTGTTTTGTGGTGGGAGAAGGAGCGATTGCTGTGCGTCTCTGACCTGCATTTGGGCAAGTCAGATCGCATTGCCCGGCGCGGTGGGCCGCTGTTACCGCCGTATGAAAACACGGATACGTTGGCCAAACTGGCAGACGCAATTTCCCAGCTGTCGCCCACGACAGTGGTTTGCCTTGGCGATAGCTTTGATGATTTGGCCGGTCAGGATGCGCTGAGCGAGGCGGATGCCAATACCCTGAACCGGATTATGGCCGGGCGGCGCTGGATCTGGATCGAAGGCAACCATGACCCCGGCCCGATTACGCTTGGCGGCACGCATCTGGCGGAGCTTTGCATCGGGCCACTTACTTTTCGCCACATCGCACAACCTGGCGCCACGCAGGAGGTTTCGGGACACTTTCATCCTAAAGCGCGGGTGGAGCTGCGCACCTCCGCCCTAAACCGACCCTGTTTTCTGATCGACAGCAACCGCATCGTTTTGCCTGCATTTGGCGCCTACACCGGCGGCCTGCGGACCACAGACCCTGCTTTGAGTGACTTGATGGACGCTCGCGCCATTGCTGTCCTGACCGGACGCCAGGCCCTGCCGGTGCCTATGCCGCGTCGGTAACTGACGCCACGTCACAACAGTTGAATGAAGCGGTGACAACACCCATCTGAGGTGTACCGGAGATTTGCTGCCGGTCCAGCCGAGCGGGAAGGCCAAGCGTATTTTGGTGCAGTTGTGCGCACCACCCAGCTACGGTCGAGGGCTTATCGAGTTACTGTAATGTTCAGCGCGCGCAGGTTCTGCCCTGCGCGCGCCTTTGCTTTCAGGCGCCGGTGCCGATGGGGCACGTCACCCCGGTGCCGCCAATCCCGCAATAGCCTTGCGGGTTTTTGGCCAGGTATTGCTGGTGATAATCTTCTGCATAAAACAGATCCGGGGCATCCAGGATTTCCGTGGTGATCACCCCGTATCCCCGGTCGTGCAGGCGCGGTTGCATAGCCGCTTTGGTCGCCTCCGCCGCTGCGCGCTGTGCTTCGGAATACGTGTAAATGCCGGACCGGTATTGGGTGCCGCGATCATTGCCCTGCCGCATGCCTTGGGTTGGATCATGACCTTCCCAGAACACTTTCAACAGCGTCTCGTAGGTTACAATCGACGGGTCGTAGACCAGCCAAACCACTTCGTTGTGACCCGTCTGCCCACTGCACACTTCTTCATAAGTTGCATTGGGCGTATGCCCGGCAGCATAGCCGACAGCCGTTACCCAAACGCCTTCCAGGCCCCAGAACACACGTTCTACACCCCAAAAACAGCCCATTCCGAACATCGCCTGTTCGGTGCCCGCAGGAAACGGACCTTTCAACGGATTGCCGTTGATAAAATGGTGCGACGCCGTGGGAATTGCGCTGGCGCGACCCGGCAAAGCGTCTGCCGGGTCCGGCACTGTTGCAGGCTTAAGTGAGAAAAACATCTATTCTGCCGCCTCCAGTTTGTCCTGTGTACGCGTTTCGAAATCAGCTGCCGAATGGCGCTCCCGCAACTGTTCTTCCAAAGGACCAAACGCGCGGTTGACCATGCGGCCCCGGATGACCGCAGGCCGAGCTGCAATTTCATCGGTCCAGCGTTTCACGTTTTTGTACTCGTCCACGCTCAGAAACGTACCTGCATCATCATAGATCTTGCCCTGGGCCAACACGCCGTACCAAGGCCAGATCGCCATATCTGCAATGGTGTAATCGTCACCCGCGATAAAGCGTTTGTCAGCAAGCTCCCGGTCGAGTACATCCATCTGTCGCTTTACCTCCATGGCGTAGCGGTTGATGGGATATTCATACTTTTCAGGTGCATAGGCGTAGAAATGACCGAACCCGCCACCCAGAAATGGCGCGGACCCCATCTGCCAAAAGAGCCAGTTCATTACCTCAGCACGCGCGTTTTCCGGCAGGAAGGCGCCGTATTTTTCGGCCAGGTAGACAAGGATTGAGCCGCTTTCAAAAAGCCGTGTGCCAGTGGAATGGTCAAACATCGCCGGGATCTTGGAGTTGGGGTTGATGCCAACAAAGCCAGAACCAAACTGCTCCCCTTCGCCGATGTTGATCAGCCAGGCATCATATTCCACGTCGTGCCCTGCCTCCAGCAGCTCTTCGAGCATGACTGTCACCTTCACGCCGTTAGGCGTGGCCAGGCTGTATATCTGCATCGGATGGTCGCCGCGCGGCAGATCTTTGTCATGGGTTGGCCCTGCGATGGGCCGATTGATAGAGGCAAATCTGCCGCCGGACTCGGCATCCCAAGTCCAGACTTTCGGCGGCGTATAGGTGGGGTCGCCCATGTGGTGCGTCCTTTGTTTGTGTGTGAGTTGACAAGGAACCTATGCCGGACACCGCCAGAGGGCAAATGGTCGGTGGATCACAATGGGGCGTTTAGATGAAACATCAGGCAACCTCACGGCCACCGTCCGTCAGGCCGATGAACCGAGAAGCAGCTCCAGCTCTTCATTCCACGACTGATCTTTGACCGCGGAAGTAAGCAAAACCGCTGAATTCGATGGCTTGTGGCTAACCTCTTAAAGACGTGAACCTATGCCAAAGCCGTCTCAGCGACTTTCACGAAAAAGCTTGCCCCAAAAGGCGCGGCCTCATCGTCAAAGTCATACTCCGGGTGATGCAGTTCCGGCGTGTCGCCGTTGCCAACGTACAAAAACGACCCAGGCACCTTTTCCAGCATGTACGAAAAATCTTCCGCGCCCATGGACGGTTGGCCGTCGCGATCAATGCTCGAAATCGCCTCTGCAATATCGCCGGCAAAAGCGGTTTCCGCCACATGGTTGTAAGTAGGCGGATACCCGTCGTTGTAGGTCAGCGTGGCGGTGCCACCGTAAGCGGCTGAAACCTGTTCAATCACTGTCTCCATCCGCGCCCGGATCATCGCTTTGACCTCCGGCTCAAACGTGCGGACGGTGCCGCCCAGCGTGGCTGTGCCAGCGATAACGTTATGCGCAGATCCGGCATGCAGTTGAGTTACCGACAGAACCCCGGTTTTGATCGGATCAAGGTTGCGGGCCACGATGCTTTGAAACGCTTGCGCAATCCCCGTGGCAATAATGATCGGGTCCACACACTGATCCGGGTGCGCCGCGTGGCCGCCCCGACCCTGGATATCAATCTGCCAATCATCGGCCGCCGCCATGATCGGCCCGGAAGTGGTCTGAAATGCACCAACCGGAATACCCGGCAGCGAATGCAACGCATAGACCTGGCTGATGCCGTAATCCCGCATCAAACCGTCCTCAATCATATACCGCGCGCCGCCAGACCCTTCCTCTGCAGGTTGAAAGATCAACGCAACCGTGCCGTTGAAATTCCGCGTCTCCGCCAGGTATTTTGCCGCGCCCATCAACATCGTCGTATGCCCATCGTGGCCGCAAGCATGCATGCGCCCCGGCACGGTGGAGGCATGGTCCAAACCGGTTTTCTCTTCCATCGGCAGCGCATCCATGTCAGCGCGCAACCCGACGACGAAACCTTCGCCTTTGCCCCGGATCAGGCCGACCACACCTGACACCCCGATCTTTTCGTGGATTTCGTCCACGCCAAAGGCACGCAGTTGCTCCACCACAAAAGCTGCGGTCTGGTGGCATTCCAGATCCAGTTCCGGGTTCATATGGAGATGACGCCGCCAGGTCTTCATCTCTTCAGCAAAATCGGCAATGCGGTTGATCACGGGCATGGATTCTGGTCTCCCTTTTGGGGACACTTATTTAGGGCCGCACCGCATGAGTAAAGACCAAACTGAAAGTCAGTCGCTTTGCCTTGATCCCAAAGGCGGCTTGCCCCGCTTGCTGGAGATCATGACCCGGCTACGTGACCCGGACACAGGCTGCCCCTGGGACATCGAACAGACTTACGCAACCATCGCGCCCTACACCATTGAAGAAGCCTACGAGGTCGAGGACGCAATCGCGCGCAACGATATGGCGGAACTGAAGGGCGAGCTGGGCGATCTGCTGCTTCAGGTGGTCTACTTCGCCCAAATGGGGGCCGAGGACGGTCACTTCACGTTTGACAGCATCGTGAAAGGTGTGGCCGACAAGATGGTCGCGCGCCACCCTCATATCTTCGGCGATGAAAGCCGCGACAAATCGGCTGAACAGCAAACCGCAGATTGGGAAAAGATCAAAGCGGCAGAACGGGCCGAAAAGGGACCGTCACGCACGCTGGACGGCGTGGCTCTTGGCCTGCCGGGCATGACACGCGCGGTGAAACTGCAAAAACGTGCGGCACGCGTGGGCTTTGATTGGCCAGAAGTAGGCCAAGTGATCGACAAGATCGCAGAAGAAGCGCGGGAGTTGGCGGAGGTCGACGACCACGCCAAGCAGGCAGAGGAATTCGGCGATTTGATGTTTGTAATGGCCAACCTGGGTCGTTGGCTTAAGATTGACCCGGAAGAAGCCATCCGCGCCGCCAATGCGAAATTCACCCGGCGGTTTGAACATATCGAAGATGCGCTTTCCGCTGCCGGGAAAACACCTGCCGACGGTGACTTGGCGGAAATGGATGCACTTTGGGATGCAGCAAAGGCGGCTGGAAAATGACCCAACCTATTATCATAGACACCGACCCGGGCCAGGATGATGCTGTAGCGATTTTGTTGGCCCTTGCTTCGCCAGAACTGGACGTGCGCGGCATTACATGTGTGGCAGGCAACGTGCCGCTGCCGCTGACAGAGCTTAATGCGCGGAAGGTGGTGGACCTCACCAAAGCAAACGTGCCGGTTTATGCCGGTTGTGACGCGCCGTTGGATCGACCGCTGGTCACTGCGGAACACGTGCATGGGCGCACCGGGTTAGATGGACCGAACTTGCCAGATCCGGTGACACCGCTGCAAGACGGCCACGCTGTCGATTTTATCATCGACGCGGTCAAGGCCACACCGGGGATCACTCTCTGCCCCCTCGGCCCCCTGACCAACATCGCAACTGCGCTGACCCGCGCCCCCGAGATTGCAGGGAATATCAAAGAGATCGTCCTGATGGGCGGCGGGTACTTTGAACAGGGCAACATTACGCCATCGGCTGAGTTTAACATCTACGTGGATCCCACGGCGGCTGACATCGTGTTTCGCTCAGGCGTGAAGCTCACGGTGCTGCCGCTCGACTGCACCCATCAGGCGCTGACAACGGGCCCTCGGGTGGAGGCATTTCGGGGCCTTGGCAACCGCGCGGGCACAGTGGTGGCAGAGCTGACGGACTTTTTTGAACGCTACGACAAAGAGAAATACGGCTCCGACGGCGCGCCATTACATGACCCCTGCGTCATTGCCTGGCTGCTGCGGCCCGATCTCTTTGTAGGGCGAGACATTCATGTGGGCGTGGACACACGGGAAGGCATCACGCTGGGTGCGACTGTGGTGGATTACTGGCGGGTTACCGACCTGCCAGCCAACGCCAAATGGGTGCGCGGTGTAGACGCAGACGGCTTTTTCGCGCTGCTCAATGACAGGCTCGCGCGACTACCATAGTGTTCATAGCCTCTTATGCGTCTTGGGGCTCTGCCCCATCGCCCTGCGGGCTCATCCCCGGAGTATTTTAACAATAGAGATTTACGGCGCTGAGGATTTCGCTCTCCATTGCTCAAATACTCCCGCCGGAGGCGCATGCTGCATCGGGCGGGACCAATGCAAAATTACCCTATTGTTTTCAGCGCATAGCCATCTGGCCGCACAACAATAGCCTGCAAATCGCGAGCGGCCAGCCAGCCTGAATCGTCGATCAAGTTGCGCATGCCCGGCACGTCGGCACCCTGTGTCAGCGCGTAATGCCAAGGGCCGCACAGATCATCTGACCGCGCGCCGTCCACGATGATTTGTGGAGCAAGTCTGCCTGCGACGTCGTCGCGCGGACCCAAACCCGGGCCAAGCGCAGGCCAAATGCTCTTCATTTGGCCTTCTGGCAAATCACCTTGACCGGTGCTGTTGATCAAACGCCCCAGGTTGACCGACAATTCGATGAACGCGCGAATGTGGGGGGCGCGCTCCGTCTCATAAGTATCCAGTACATCCGTGCCTCCTTGCAAAACCTGCGCCAGTTTCCAGGCAAGGTTGGCGGCATCGCGGATGCCACAACACATGCCTTGGCCCATGAACGGCGGCATCTGATGGGCTGCGTCCCCGGCCAGGAATACACGGCCGTCCGCCCAACGCTGGGCCACCACGGATCGAAATGTATAAACAGCGAAACGTTCCAGCACAGCGTCATCCGGCGTGATCCAGCGCGAAAGATACCGCCAGACACCCGCCTCAGTCGGCTTTGCGTCAGACGACAGACGAATTTCCCACCTTCGGCGGTCGCCGACCCCGCGCACATAGGTAGCGGGCGCATCCGGGTCACAGTATTGCACCGAGTAATCCCCCAGATCAGGCCATGGGTGTTTCAAATTTGCGTCCACCACCAGCCAAGGTTCTTCGAACCCCAAGTCATCAAGCTCTATGCCCAGAGATGCGCGAACGAATGAGTTGGCCCCATCGCATCCGACCAAATAATCACATGCCAGGACCTCACCGGTGTCTAAGGTCATGCTCGCACCCGCGTCTGTCTGATGGACCGCTGTGACCTCTGCCCCTTCGGTAATGGTCAGCCCTGCGGCCGCGCAGGCCTCCCTCAGAACCCTTTCAACGCCGGGTTGGTGACAGCGATAACTTTCATACCATCCGGTTTCCCCGATCTGTTGGTCCCGGGACCAGTCAATTAGCACGCGCCCGTCAGATGACTTGAAGAGCATTCCGGGACTGACATGTGTCTCCGGTCCCAGCGCATCCGCAACACCGGCTGCTTGAAAAACCCGCATCGCCTCGCCGTCAAAATGCACGGCGCGCGGCAGTGGATAAGGGGCCGGTTGTTTTTCCAGAACACGGGCCTTGACCCCGTAGCGATGCAACAACAACGCAAGCGTCAACCCAACCGGGCCTGCGCCCACGATCAAAACCGGGGCGCTCACATCTCTGCCGTTTTTGTGCCCTCCATGCGCACGCCGGCCCCATTACGGTGGGTTCCATCCGGGTCAATGGTCGCCAGGTTGCAGAAAATCTCGATCCTATGGCCATCCGGGTCCAGGATGTAGAACGCCTCGTTCTCCCCCCAACTGCCATCGCCGCGCGGATCAACCCAGGAATGCACCACAGGCCCACGCACGAAAGTCACGTCGCCGCGGGCTTTCAACTGATCGCCAAGCGCCACCCAATCCGCTTGGCTGTCGACCTCAAACGCCATGTGATGGAACATCGGCGGACCGTCGAGATCATCTTCAGGTCGGGTGGGTTTTGGCCGATAGGTTTTGGCCGGATTGTTAACCAGCACCAGTTCATGGTGTCTTTCGCCCAACCGCATGAACGTGAGTTCCACGGGTATAGCAGTCACTTCATGGGCTGCATGGCGTTCGGTCAATTTGAAGCCAAGCACGTCGCGATACCAGGCGATGGAACGGTCAGTGTCAGCAACTTCTACTGCAAAATGCTGCGCGCGTGAGAGTTTTGTCATAAGTGCCCCCTGTTTTGCGGTTACTCTGCCATGCCTGGCACCACCTTGCCAAAAGGAAATGACCACACCCTGGCGGGTATGGTCATTACGACAAACTTTTTGCGCCTTTCGGCGGGCAATGGGGTCAGGCAGCGCGGCTTACAAGGACGTCGTCAACCCGTTGCTGGGCTTTGACCTCATCCACTCCATCCACTGCGGCTACTTCGCGGGTCAGCCGTTCCAGCGCGGCTTCATACAGTTGGCGTTCTGAATAGCTCTGCTCGCGTTGATCATCGTTGCGGTGCAGGTCGCGCACGACCTCTGCAATGGCAATCAGATCACCCGAGTTGATCTTTTGCTCGTATTCCTGAGCCCTGCGCGACCACATTGCGCGTTTTACGCGCGCGCGGCCCTTCAAAGTTGTAAGCGCCTTGGCCACAATTTCGGGCGAGCTAAGCCCGCGCATCCCCACACTGGTGGCTTTTGCCGTTGGAACCCGCAGCGTCATCTTGTCCTTTTCAAAGGCGATCACAAACAACTCCATAGAGGTGCCTGCGATTTCCTGCTCTTCGATTTTGATGATCTTGCCGACACCATGAGCCGGGTAGACAACAAAATCGTCGGGATTGAAGTCTGCGTTTTTCTTTTTTGCCATGCGTATTGTCCGTCCTTCGTATAATTGCCCAGCCCCAATTTCAGCAGTCAAAAAACCCTGTCCGGGCACTTACATGCCCGAGCCGGGTTATCGCGTTTCGCTGTTGGAACCCCATCAAGCGTGAGCTTCGCCAGACGGAAAAAGGCTCTGATAAGGTAGTATTATATCACAAATTTCGACCCTATCCCAGCCCTAAAGCCTAACCGGGTAAACGGGGTGTTTCAGTCGCCTTCACCGGGTTCCGGGCTGAAGTATTTGTCAAACTTCCCGTCTTCACCATCGCGTTCTTCGGCCTCTGGCAGGGCATCAATTTTGGTGATGATGTTTGGCCATTTCTCCGCGTATTCGCGATTGACCTCCAACCACTTTTCCATGTCCGGCTCCGTGTCCGGCCGAATGGCATCCACAGGGCACTCCGGCTCACAAACGCCGCAATCAATGCATTCGTCAGGGTGGATGACCAGCATGTTCTCCCCCTCATAGAAGCAGTCCACCGGACAGACTTCGACGCAGTCCGTATGTTTGCATGCGATGCAATTTTCGATCACCACATAGGTCATTTGTGCCTCTTGAGCGCTTGTGACGCGCGTTATAGAAAGCTTCCCGGTTTGCTGCCAGAGTGAATACGGTTCTGCGGCATGGTTTGATGCCTCAGCTGGCAAAAAAGCGTCACGGTTGCCTTTTATCAGTTAAGTCGCGTTTTCGAACGGCAAGGTGTCTGATTGCTTTTTCGTTAAACGCCGGCCGGTCAAGTTTGACCACCTCGATGTTTCAGTTTTTCGATCGCGCGCCGATCCGATTTGGTGGGGCGCCCGGATCGATCAGAGCCGGGCACAACTGTTGGCTTTGGCGGCGGCGGTGGTGATATGTCGAGATAGAGCGATTGTGCCTCCGGTGCCGGGCCGCGCCGGCTGCCGATCTCCAAAATTTCCACCACGCGCACCTGGCGTCCTTGCGGAAAGGTGATCGTGTCGCCTGGCCCCACGCCAAAACTCGCCTTGGCCACATGCTCGCCGTTAACCCGGCAATGCCCTCCGGCAGCAACCTTGGCCGCAAGACCGCGTGTTTTGAAGAACCTGGCATACCAAAGCCATTTGTCGATGCGCAGCGACGGGCGTGGCTCAGACAATCAGCTTTTGTCCTTCAACGCTGCAAGAGCCGCGAAAGGGTTGTCCGGGTCGATGGCCTTTTCCTTGCGCTTGGGTGCCGCACTGGCGGTGCGGAGACCTGGTTTTTTGCCAGGTTTTCCGGGGCCTTTGCGTTTTCCACCGGGTTTGCGGCCTTGATCAGCTGGGCGTTTGCGACCACCCCATCGGAAGGTGTAGAAAACCTCGGTCTGCGGACCGTCGTCGGCGGCCGGTTCTGCCGGGGAGGCCTCTGCGGGAACAGGCTCTGGCGCACTCTCAGCTTCGGGTCCATCGGCGTTTTCGGCATTGGCCACTTCAGGCGAAGGGTCTTCTGCAACCGCTTCCTTGGCCGGGGCTTCTGTTGGTGCATCTGCAACAGCGCGCTGTTTTTCCCGTTCGCCTTTTTCGGCCGCATAGCCCAAGCCTGTCATCAGGTCGGCAAATTGATCCAGCGTCATGCCAGTGATCGACAGCATATCAGCCGAACCTTCAAACCCTGTGCGGGTATCTTCTTTGCGGATCAGATCGGCCAGACGTTCCAACATATCAATTCGGATCGCCCGTTCACCTGCAAGCCGGTAGCCGGCACGGGTGTAATAGCCGCGCGGCGCGCCAATGACCTGCGGGATCGTCACCAGGCCAGGGGGCGGTGCCTCTGGGAATTCGGCGTGGTCCTCAGAAAGCGACCACAAGATTAGCCGGAGCCGCGTCGGCGCCGGTTTCAGGGCAAGATGCTGGAAAATCGTGAACTGACCAAATCGCACGCCGTGCTTGCGCAACTGGCCGCGCGCGTCCTGATCCAACGCTTTCACGTCGTCGGCCACTACAGACCGGGGGATCACACCCAGCGATTCCACCAGTTGAAAGGCAAGACCGCGTGCCAGGCCCAGGACCTCTGCATCGTCGCGCATTTTGATGAGCGGTTCAAAAGCCGCATCAATCCGGCGCGATACGAAATGGCCCAGCCGTTTGCGAACCTTTTCCACCACGTCTTCGCCCGCCTCTGTGTCAACAAAAGCTTCTATGCCGGGGGCAAGGGCATCGGGGCCTTTGACCAGTTTGCCAACAGCGTGTTCGCCCCACATCAGGCCGCCCTGTTCGGTGATATCGAATTCTGTGTCTGGAGCGTTGTAAATGCGGTCGCTCATCAGGCGAAACTGCGGAGCGAGGGCCTGCACCGCTGCCTGGCGCAGGGTCTTTGCCTCATCACCTGTTGCTTTCGGATCTAAGTGAAACCGAAATCCACGCATCTGTCCGGCGAATTGGCCTTCAACCGTGACCTCACCTTTTTCATTCACCTCAGCCACCAGGCTCTCCTTCTGCTTCAACCGGCGCAGCAAAACAGATGTGCGCCGGTCGACAAATCTTTGGGTCAGGGCCGCGTGCAACGCGTCTGACAAGCGGTCTTCTACCGCGCGGGTTTCATCCCGCCAATAGCTTTCGTCGGCGACCCAGCCTTTGCGTTGTGCCACATAGGTCCATGTACGGACGTAGGCGAGCCGTTTGGACAATGCGTCTATATCACCGTGGGTCTTGTCGATACGGGCCACGCGGTCTGCCAGCCAAGCGTGCGGGATTTCGCCGGTCGCATGCAGGTACTCGAATATTTTCTGAGCAATGGCGTTGTGTTCGTTTGCACTAACCTGTCGGAAATCGGGGATCTGGCAACATTCCCAGAGCAGCCGGACCGAAGCAACATCACTTGCCCGCGCCCGTACCTCCGCCATGTCTGAAAGGGATCGCAAGGTGCGCAAATCATCTGCTTCACGCGCGCGGATTAGGCGTGGGTCATCAGAGCCAATGGTCAACGTGTCGATTAACCGGTCGAGCGATCCGAAGGACAGATCAGAATTGCGCCATTGCAGCTTTTTGATCGGTGTGAAGCGATGGTTTTCGATCGCATCCACCACCTCTGGCTCCAGCGGTGGGGCCTCCCCTGTCACTCCAAACGTTCCGTCCGTTTTGTAACGCCCAGCGCGACCCGCGATCTGCGCCAATTCATTGGGCATAAGATACCGCATACGGCGTCCATCGTATTTCGACAGACCTGCAAAAGCCACGTGGGACACATCCAGATTCAACCCCATCCCAATGGCGTCGGTAGCAACCAGATAATCCACGTCACCGGATTGATAGAGTTCCACCTGGGCGTTGCGCGTGCGCGGGCTAAGCGCCCCCATGACCACTGCAGCACCGCCTTTTTGGCGGCGCAACAGCTCTGCAATGGCATAGACGTTTTCAACAGAGAAGCCGACAATAGCGCTTCGCGCAGGCATCCGGCTTGTCTTTTTCGCACCTTTGTATGTGAGTTGGGAAAACCGGTCGCGGCGGATGAATTCAACACCGGGCACCAGGTTTGCAATGGTCCCGCGCATGGTGTCAGCACCCAGAAAGAGCGTCTCGTGCAAGCCACGCATGTATAGCAGGCGATCCGTAAATACATGGCCGCGTTCGGGATCGGCGCAAAGCTGGATTTCGTCGATAGCTACAAAATCTGCACCAATGCCCTGCGGCATCGCCTCTACCGTGGCCACCCAGTATTGAGTGCGTGGCGGCACGATGCGTTCTTCGCCGGTGACCAGAGCAACCACGGAGGGACCACGCAAGGCAACAAGACGGTCGTAGACCTCCCGCGCCAACAGCCGCAGGGGCAGACCGATCACCCCGGTGCGATGCCCGAGCATACGTTGCAGGGCGTAGTGGGTTTTGCCGGTATTGGTCGGGCCGAGAACGGCCGCAACGCGAGGGCGGGGGGCCGCCATGATGCTCTCCTCTTCTGGATCCCACCTAGCGTGGGTAAGCGGGTGGCTCAAGGGCGGGTGTCAATCGAGGCTTTTGTTCATCTTGCTGAACAGAACAAAATGCCAGACGCGTCTTCGACATCGCGCCGCACAATAATGGTCAAAATAGATCGGTTGGTGCCTTTGAAGACGTTGGTTTCTGGCTGATCAGTGATTTCGCAAAGCCGAGTTACGCCCCTGCTTCCAAGGTTAAAGCCCGTTTGACCGCTGGCCGCGCATGGATCAAATCGAGGCATCGCGAAAGCTTGGGATACTCTGCAATCACTACGCCATCCCCGGCCAACCATTGCGCGACGGAGAACAGATGAATATCTGCGATGGAGTATCCGCTTTCCAGCGCCCATCGGTCGGCGAAATAAGTTGCTTCCAAATACGCACAACAGTCAGCCATATTTTCAGTGACCTTCGTGCGCATATCATCAAACGAACTTTCGTGCCGTGCCCAACGTGGCCCTCGCATTTTGTGCGCATGAGCGACATGCATTGTAGAGGCAAGGTAACTGACCAATTCGTGAACGCGGCTTTGATCCCAAGGATCTTGGGGTATCAGTTTCGCCTTTGGATACGCTGTCGCCAGATAGTGCAAAATGGCAGGTGTTTCCGTCAGGACTCTTTCACCGACGATCAGGGAAGGCACTCTCGCCTTTGGGTTAACCTGGCGATACGCGGCGCTTTGTTGCTCCTTAATCGCATAATCGAGCCTTTTCAGCTCAAATTCGACGCCAATTTCACACAAGGCGATCAAACTTGCCTGCGCGACGGTTCCATTTGCAAAGTATAATTTCATTCCAGTTACCCTCGCTGCCAGCCCTACGGCCATAATCCGCAACAAACTTAAACTATACCGACGGATTGCTGGACCCACTTCGTATACCTAACTACACATGAGTAAACTAACGAAAAACCAATGATCGCTAACCGCCAGATCAAAGCCAGAGCATGAGCCAGTCATCAGAAACAATCGCCGCCTTTCGCTTCGGCCTTGGCTTTTCCCGCGTCACTGAAAACGCCTATAGCGCAAATGACTTGGTCCAACAGACCCGCGATACAGATATAGGATTGTCCGAATTTCCCGGCGTTCCCCTGAAAAACCGAACTGAACTGTTGCGCCGCTACGCAAAGCTGAACCAGGAGCGGAAGAAAACAGGAACCCGCAGCCAAGCTTTCAAAGAAATGAGCAAACGCAGCCGTTTGCTACAGCTTGAAGACTCACAACGCATTTTCAATCGTGCAGTTTTCAATCCAAATTCCTTCTTTGAGCGGCTGTCTTTCTTTTGGCTGGATCATTTTACGGTTTCGCCAAAGTCGCGAACCGGTCAAGTCGTCTGGGGTGACTACATAGATACCGCAATCCGTGCACACGTTGGCCGCTCTTTTGCGGATATGCTCACCGCTGTCGTGCTGCATCCAAACATGTTATTTTATCTGGACCAGCGCGTTTCTATGGGGCCAAATTCAAAAACGGGAATCCGCCGCAAAAGAGGGCTGAACGAAAACCTGGCACGCGAGATCTTGGAACTCCACACCCTAGGCGTCCGCGGCACGTACAGCCAAAAAGACGTACGCCAATTGGCAGAGTTGTTGACCGGGCTGACGATCAATCGCAAAGGCATGGTGTTTGACCCAAATCGTTCCGAACCAGGTCCGGAACAGGTTTTAGGCCGGACTTATGGCGACGATGGGCCGGCAGAATTGGTCGACATTATCACCTTTTTGCATGACGTCGCGCGCCACCCAGATACTGCACGCCATATCGCACGGAAACTGGCGGTGCATTTTGTGTCAGACACGCCGGACCCGGATCTGATTGCCGCGATGGCAGATACTTTCACCGCGACCGAAGGGGATCTGCCGTCGGTTTACGGCGCAATGCTTGATCATCCCGGGGCGTGGGTGCCCTTGGGTGGAAAAGCAAAACAGCCACTTGATTTCATGATTTCCGGGCTACGCGCGCTCGGTGTGCAACGCAAGGACGTGGCGGGCATTTCGCCCCGCCGGGCTGCGCGCTCTTTTATTACGCCTTTGACTGTCATGGGCCAACCCCTACGTCGCGCACCCGGACCAAATGGCTGGCCCGAAGAAGCAGAAGCCTGGATTACAGCGCAGGGCCTTGCGGCCCGTTTGCAATGGTCACTCATCGTTTCCAAACGGCACGGACGCGCGATAGATCCGCGCGAATTTGTAGACTTCGCCTTGCGGGACCTGGCGGGCGAAAGTCTGCGTTTCGCAGTGTCTGGCGCAGAGAAGAGAGCCGAAGGTCTGGCACTGGTCCTCGCCTCACCCGAATTTAACAGGAGGTAGCAAGATGTCTTTATCCCGCCGTGCTTTCCTGACCAAAACCGCGATCCTGGGCTGTTCTGCGGCTGCAAGCCCGTTGATCACGCCCGTTACCTTTGCTTCTGTTCCGTCGGACCATCGCCTTGTGCTTATCGTGCTGCGCGGCGCCATGGACGGGTTGCACGCTGTCGCGCCAATTGCTGATCCGCTTCTTGCCAAATATCGCCCGACGCTTATCAAAACTGATTTTGCTGACTTGGACGGCACCTTTGCTATACCCCCGGAACTGCACGATCTTTTGCCGATGTGGCGTTCCGGGGAACTGGCTTTTGCGCACGCTGTTTCAACACCTTATCGCGAAAAGCGCAGTCATTTTGACGGACAAGATCTGTTAGAAGCCGGAAAGCTGGAAATTGATTCCAGGCTCCGCGACAGTGGTTGGTTGAACAGGATGTTGTCGCTGATGTCCGGCGTTCAACAGGAAACCGCGTTTTCAGTTGGTCAGGAGGGCATGCTTATCTTGCGCGGCGATGCGCCCAGCACAAGCTGGTCGCCGGAAGGGCGGATTGATCTTTCGCCGCAAGCAAGACTGCTTTTGTCTGTTATCTACGACAAAGATCCGCTTTTTGCCGAAGCCGGGCGCGCTGCCATGACGCTTGTCGAGCAGATGGAGATTGAGGCCGCGATGGCCGGGGACGAACTCGACGAAGACCCGATGATGGCAAACGCGAAGCAAGCGGCAAAAGCAACCGATGCGGCTGATCTGGCCGCCTTTGCGGCCGGGCGGCTACGCGAAGACACCCGCATTGCCAGCTTTTCTATCGGCGGGTGGGACACCCACCTGCGACAAGCCCGCACGATGCGCCGTGCTATGGGTCAACTCAGCGCTGCACTTGTAAGGCTCAAGGCCGATCTCGGACCGGTTTGGTCGAAAACCACCGTTTTGGCGGTGACAGAATTCGGGCGCACGGTCCGCGAAAATGGGTCCAAAGGCACGGACCACGGCACTGGCGGGGCCATGGTCATGGCAGGCGGCGCGGTGCGCGGCGGCAAGGTCTACGGCGATTGGCCAGGGCTCGGCGAAACGGACCTCTATAAACGCCGCGATTTGATGCCCACGCGGGATTTGCGAGCTTACGCCGGTTGGGCCATTCGCAATCTTTACGGGATCGGTAAGACAGAAGTGGAAACAACGGTTTTTCCCGGCCTCGATTTGGGTGAGGATCCTAAGTTTCTGCTTTAGGCCGGACGCGGGTGATACCTGGTTCCCAGGGCGACAGTTGCGCCAGGCCTCCTAACAAACTGGGGTGCAAGTAAGCTCCAACCATGGATGTGCGGCGCAGGATGAAATCTAGTTTCAGGTTTCTCCACACGCCTAGACAAACCACCGGTCAATCATCAACCCTGCGTACATCGACACAGGAGACCGCCCATGACCCGCACCTATGGCTTCCCCGTTCCCAATTGGACCCCGCCGCCGACACCAACTGGTGAAACCTTGCAGGGAAGGTATGCCCGGCTCGAAAAACTGGATGGCGCTGCCCAGGCCGGCGACCTTTTCCGGTCCAACGCAGTTACCGACGAAATCTGGGACTATCTTCCATACGGCCCTTTTGCGGCGATCGAAGACTATCGCGCTTGGCTGGACACGATGTCTGACAGCGCCGATCCGTTTTTCTATGCGATCAAAAATCTGGAGACGGGCGCGTTTGAAGGCATCGCCTCTTACCTGCGCATTGATCCGAACGGCGGCGCGATTGAGGTCGGGCACATCAATTTCTCCAAACCGCTCCAGCGGACCCGCGCGGCCACAGAAACGATGTTTCTGATGATGAAATGGGCATTTGACGCTGGATATCGCCGGTATGAATGGAAATGTGACGCGCTGAACCGGGGGTCACGGGCAGCGGCCCAGCGTCTAGGCCTGTCTTATGAGGGCATCTTTCGCCAAGCCACAGTTTACAAGGACCGCAATCGGGACACGGCCTGGTTTGCAGCGATTGACAAAGAGTGGCCCGCGCTCGAAAACGCATTCCAGTCTTGGCTCGCGCCAAGCAATTTTGACGATTCTGGACGCCAGCTGCAAAGCCTTTCGTCGCTGACCGCCCTTGTGCGGGTCGCTAGCGATCCCCAACTGGAAAGCTGACATGACAGATACACTCGACTTTTTGCTGAACCGCCGTTCCGTTTCCGGCTCAACCCTTGTGGAACCCGCGCCAGACCGTGCAGCGGTGGAAACAATCCTGACTGCCGGATCGCGTGTCCCCGACCATAAGGCCCTGGTGCCCTGGCGATTCATTGTGATGGACAACGGGGCCCTAAAACGCGTGGCGCAGGCCCTGCACGACAGAGCGTTGGAAACCGACCTCGGCGAAAAACGCGCAGGCATGGTCCTGCGCTTTTGGTCGAAGCTGCCGATGTCGATTGCGGTAGTGGCCAGCCCAAAGCCAAACGCGGACATCCCAGATGTGGAACAGACCCTATCTGCGGGCGCGGCCTGCGTATCCGTTCTGAACGCAGCCCTTGCCATGGGCTATGGCGCAAACTGGATCACCGGATGGATGGCCTTCGACACCGAATTTCTGCAGCGCGAACTTGGCCTATCAGAGTCCGAATACGTCGCTGGTTTCATTCACATGGGATCACGCAGCGTCGATCCAAACGATCGGGACAGACCGGACCTTCCGTCAATCACCACCTGGCTCTCTGAATGATCATCAATGATTTCCTAAAGGCGGTCGGTCAGATGACCGACCGGCGTTTTCAAGGCGTGCTGTGGACTGGCATAGGGTTGACCGTTGCCCTTTTGGCGGCGTTGACCTGGGTACTTTTGTGGGTCCTTCCCGACAGCGTGTCTTTGCCCTGGTATGGGGAAATCGAATGGCTGTCTCGCCTGCTCGACGGGTTTGCTATTGCGGCTATGCTGGGACTGTCGGTGTTCCTGATGGTGCCGGTTTCGGCTCTTTTCATGGGGTTCTTCAACGAACGGGTAGCCGCTGCGGTAGAAGACCGCCATTACCCCGACGCAGGCCCGGCCAAGGGCGCAAAACTGGCAGAGACACTGCTGGACGCCGTAAGCTTCTTTGGCCTGATTATCGTCGTGAACCTCTTCGGCTTGATCATCTACGTGCTTTCCACGGTTGCTGCGCCATTGGTGTTCTGGGTGATTAACGGGATCTTGTTGGGTCGAGAGTTCTTTCAACTTGCCGCTATGCGCCGCCTTGGCCGGGCGGGCGCCCGCCAGCTGCGCGCGCGGCACAGGTTTGAGATTTGGACCGCTGGCGTATTGATGGCGGTGCCGCTGACCATCCCGATTGTGAACTTATGCGTGCCTGTACTGGGTGCGGCGACGTTCACTCACCTTTACCATCGCTTGGCCAAAGACCTGCCTCAGCGGTAGTGAGCTTAAGCAATAAGCAGTTGTAAGGGGTTGCCGTAGCGCACCGGGCCGCGCGCCCTACCCCGCTAGATGTGCGTCAATCTCCGTCCAGACACGCTCCAAAGTCGCATCTGTTTCCAGCAGAACCTCATGCTGCGCATCTTCCAACACGACCAGTTTGCCGTTGGGCCATTTGCCCATAACCTCATGGATCGCCGAAGCCTCCACATTGCCCTCTTGTGTGCCTAGAAAGGTCAGCACATCGTGGCGCGCGGGCGCCTCTGCTCGCAGGGCCGCGCATTCGCGGCGCGCTTCTGCAAACCAATGGATGGACGGGGCACCCAGACCCAGTTCCGGCTCTGCCGCCAGATGGGATTGCATTGTCTGGTATCGCGCAGGATCGTTGGTCAGAAGGTTGCCTTCAAAATCCTGCATTTGCACGTAGTTGCGCAGATCGCCCGACGGCACAACCTTTTCTCCGAACCCGATCTTGGGACCGATTGCCGACACAACAGACGCCATCGGTTTCAAGTGCGGGGCCACAAGTATCCCCCACATCGGGGCAGAAAAGATGGCCTTTTCAACAGCTAAGCCATTCAGCAGTGCCCGCAAGCCAATGGCGCCGCCCATGGAATGGCCGATCATTGCGAAGGGCGTGGGTAAGCCTGCCTCTGACACCACGGCCAAAACCTCAGACACGTCTTGTTGGTAGTCGGAAAACTTCTGTACCCAGCCCATCTGGCGTTGCGTCGGATGTCGGTCGGCCAGCCCTTGGCCGCGCCAATCGACCACGACCACCGAATATGTCCGGTCAAGCAAGGTCTGAACGACCTCACCATATTTTTCGATGAACTCGGTACGGCCTGGAAACACCAGCACGGTTTTGTCACCGCTGCCTTGCCACCAGGCCACCCGAATACGCGTGCCGTCCCCCGCATGGCGCCAGACCGCCTGCCCCCCTTGGGGCATACGATCAAGGCCTGAAAATAGGGGTGCGGCGTCCATACTTAGGACAGGAAAGACCCGAGCTTCATCGCCTGGCCCATGTCCCCGTCAACGGAAAGCTTGCCAGTCATGAACGCGCTTGTGGGGTTCACGTCGCCTGTCAGCATGCCTTGGAAGGTTTCTGCGTCGGCTGTCATTGTGCAAGACGCCTCTTCATCGGCGGCGCGCACGCCGTCGCTGTCAATCATCATGGCGCCTTCGCCTTCGATGACAACTTTGATCGACCCGTCAAAACCGTCGATGCGGCTTGCCAGTTCTTCAACTGCTTTCGCGATGATGTCGCTCATATGTGATGTCCTTTCGGTTGGGATTTCGCGCTTGGCGCCCTATGTTCCAAGATGACACTTAAATGGGGAAAGTCATGAGACTTGCAAACCGTGCCGTTACGTTATTTCTCGCCAGCGTTTTCGTCGTTGGGTCGCAATTTGCCCCAAGCCGTGTCAGTGCGCAAACCCCAATTCTGGATGAGCTGTTTACAGAGCTTCAATCCGCCGGTGAAGACGACTGGAAAACGGTCGAAAAAAAGATCTGGAAAGAATGGTCAAAATCCGGCTCCGCGTCCATGGATATGTTGCTGGAACGTGGGCGACGCGAAATGGAAAAGGGCAACCTGGGCGATGCAATCGGCGCCTTCTCCACCGTGATTGACCATGCGCCGGATTTTGCCGAAGCCTGGAACGCACGCGCAACAGCGTTTTTCATGTCAGACCGCTATGGCCTGTCGATGGAAGACATTGAACAGGTGCTGGTATTGAACCCGCGCCATTTCGGCGCGATGTCGGGCTTGGGCATGATCCTGGAACGGCTCGACCGGCCAGAGGCGGCTTTGAAGGCCTTTCGAGAGGTGCTGAAAGTACACCCGCACCGCCCAGACGCACAGCAAGCGGTAGAGCGGTTAGAAGCGAAAGTTGAAGGCGAAGCTCTTTAGGGGCTCTGCCCCTCGGCTGCGCCTCACCCCGGGATATTTTCAAACAAAGGAAGTTGGTGTCCGCCCCCTGCTTCCTTTGTTCAAAAATATCCCCGCCGGAGGCGCACATCTCAACCCGCGATCTGGCCTCAGGTAATACGAGCCGTTTCAGACGCCGCTGCAAAAATCACTTCCCCGTCGGATCGCGCCACCTGTTCACAATCGGATAGCGACGGTCGAGCCAAAAGGCTTTGCCGGTATGTCGCGGTCCGGGTGCCGACTGGAAGCGTTTGTATTCGCTTGAGAAAACCAACCACTCCACCCGCTTGACCGTGTCGTAGTCAAAACCCGCGTCCACGATTTCGGCGACCGACATATCCTGATCCACAAGGCGTTCCAGTATCTCATCCAGCACGGCATATTCCGGCAGGCTATCACTGTCTTTTTGGTCATGCCGCAACTCCGCCGTCGGCGGCTTGTCGATGATCTGCGTCGGGATCACGACGCCCTTTGGCCCCATCATCCAATCCCTGTGGTTTGCATTTCGCCAGCGGCAGCTTTCGAACACCCGCATTTTGTAGAGATCTTTGATCGGGTTATACCCACCTGCCATATCGCCATAGATCGTAGCGTACCCCACCGCGACCTCTGATTTGTTGCCGGTGGTCAGGACCATCTCGCCGAACTTGTTGCTGAGCGCCATCAAAAACACCATGCGCAGACGTGACTGGATGTTTTCCTCCGTCACATCCCATTCTCTGCCTTCAAAAAACGGCTCCAGTGTGCCGGTCACCGCCTGTCGTGCAGCGCTGATGGGGATGGTGTCGATTTTCACACCCAGGTTGGCTGCCAGCTCTGCCGCGTCATCCAAGCTTTCTTGTGAGGTGTATTCGCTGGGCAGCATAACGCAACGGACGTTTTCCGGGCCCAGCGCATCAGCTGCAATCGTGGCAACAATGGCAGAATCAACTCCACCGGACAAACCCAGAAGCACTTTTTTGAACCCGGTCTTGCCCATATAGTCGCGCAGGCCCTGGACCATAACGCGGTAGTCCTGTTCCCATTCATCCACATGGGCAATCTTTTCACCGTCAAGCGCGCGCCAGCCATCGGCTTCGCGCACAAAATCCACATGGGCGATAGCCTCATCAAAAAGCGGCATCTGCACCGCCAGCGCCCCGCCTCGGTTCAACACAAACGACCCGCCGTCGAAAATCTGGTCGTCCTGGCCGCCCACCATGTTCAGATAGACCAGCGGCAGATCGTTTTCGATAACGCGCGCCACCATGGCAGATACCCGCCGATCGTATTTGTGCCGGTAATAGGGCGATCCGTTGGGCACGACGAGGATTTCTGCCCCTGATTCCGCCTGCGCCTCTGCCACGTCCTGGTGCCAGGCGTCTTCGCAAATCGGGTTGCCGATACGCACGCCTGACAGACTGTAGGGTCCCGGTATATCCCCCACATCGAACAGTCGGCGTTCATCAAAGACGTCCGTGTTGGGCAATTCATGTTTGCGCAATGTGGTGGTGATCTCTCCGCCCTGCAGAATGAAATAGGCGTTATAGAGCTTATCGCCTTCCAAAAGCGGTGCGCCCACACCGATGGCTGGACCTGTGTCGCAAGCTTTTGCGAGCTTTTCCACATGCGCCATCGCATCAAGCGTAAAGGCCCTGCGACGGACCAAATCTTGAGACTGATATCCGGTGATGAACATCTCCGGCAGGACCAAAAGGTCTGCCCAGGCATTTGCTGCCTCAACGTGGGCGGCAATGGCCTTTTCCACGTTTCCTGCAAAATCGCCCAGCGTGGGGTTAAGCTGCGCCAGCGTCAGCCGCAATTTGTCCGACATGGGATCACGCCTTCTATTTCTGATACCAACCTTGTTCATCAAATGGTCCACCGTGTGCAAGACGCAAGAATCCTTGCCCAACAAATTGCACCCCGGTAGGTTCGTCTGGACGCCGACAATAAACTCCGGTCCGGTTGCCACGCCAGGTCGGAACAGGGAGCTGCTAATGAAAACCACTGTGCTGACCGCACCGCTGTTGCTTTGCGCGAGCTTTGCATTTGCCCAAACCGATCAGGTTGTGACCAAGCAGTATGACACTGGCGGGGTCTATGAAGGCACCTTCAACGACGAATTCAAGCAGCACGGCGTGGGCACCTATCGGTTGCCAAACGGTTATGAATATTCCGGCGAATGGGTCGATGGCCGGATTGAGGGCAAAGGCACAGCCAAGTTCCCCAACGGGTCGGTCTATGAGGGCACCTTCAAAGACAGCAAGCCCGATGGCACAGGCAAGATCACCTATTCTGACGGCGGCACCTATGAGGGCGAATGGAAAGACGCAAAGCGCAATGGCAAGGGCGTGGCGAAGTACGCCAACGGCGTGGTCTACGAGGGCCAATTCAAAGATAATCTGCAAGACGGCAACGGTATCTACACCAGCCCCAACGGCTATCGCTATGACGGGGATTGGGTTGCCGGTAAGAAAAATGGCGCGGCATTTATTACCTACCATGACGGCGCAACCTATCGCGGCACTGTGTCCGAGGGCGTGCGAGAGGGGCAAGGCATCTTAACCCTGCCAGACGGCCTGACGTATGAAGGCGCCTGGAAAGCAGGTGACTTCCACGGTCAGGGACAGCTGAAATACCCCTCCGGTGACGTCTATGAGGGCGGCTTTGACGGCGGCAAACGGTCGGGTGAGGCGAAAGTCACCTACGCCAACGGCGACATCTTTGAAGGCACCTTTGTTAACGACAAACGCCAGGGACCGGGGCGCTATGCCTCCCCCGACGGGTACGAATACCTGGGCAACTGGGAAGCGGGCCAGATCCAGGGTCAGGGACGTGCCACTTATGCCAGCAAGGCGCGCTATGAAGGGGCGTTCAAAGCGGGCCAGCCCGATGGGCAGGGCAAGATGACCTACCCGAACAACTCCACTTATGAAGGAACCTGGGTTGCGGGCAAAATTGAAGGCGAAGGCACCCTGCGTGATGCAAATGGCACCGTCTACACTGGCCAGTTCAAGGCGGGCAAGCGCCACGGCAAGGGCAAGATCACCTTCGCCGACGGGCATTCCTATGAAGGCGACTGGGCCGAAGGCGAACGCCAAGGCAGTGGACGTGCAGTGTTTGCCGACGGTGCGATCTATGACGGCGCTTACGTCGCAGGAAAACGACAGGGCAAAGGCAAAATTACTCTTCCAGATGGCTTCACCTATGAGGGTGACTGGAAAGACGGCGTGATCGACGGTGAAGGCGTGGCCACCTATGCCAACGGCGACGTCTACAGTGGGACCTTCAAAAATGGTCTGCGGCAGGGCGCGGGCAAAATGGTCTATGCCACGGGTGAAGAATACGATGGCTTCTGGTCTGTGGGCAAACGTGCCACCCAGGAAGAAGCCGAAAGTGCCGCCCCAAGCGAATAACGCGCTTCAGGACAAAAATTTTCCCAATCGGTTGAGCCCGGACCGCTTGAACGCAGTTCGGGGCTTGTCTGTAGGCGGCAAGGTTGTCAGCATATTCGTTGCAATCGCGGCCATCTCGGCCGGATGCGTATGGGCCAGTTCCAGCAGGAACTCATCGGGATGGCGCCGCAACAACCGGTGTTGGCCTAAGATCCGAATGGGAAAGTCACCGGTGTTGGCGGTGACAATTTCTGTGGCCTCTCCGGCGATAGCGGCGGACAGTACGTGAATGTCATCCTGGTCTGGCAGCCATAGGTCCGGCCTTTCGGGCGCCTGCACTTCTGCATGTGGGAAACTGTGGTTTAGCAACACTTGCTCGGTCCGGGTGGCGGCGCCGCGTTCGGGTGACTGCTTTTCCGCTGCATGGGTCCACTCGGCGAAAATCTTGGGCGACCATAAAGGTTGGAACCAACCTTGGCGCGCTGCGCCAATCAGTACCCCGCGTGTGAGTGCCGGAACAAGAACGCAGGCGTCCAGCACTGCGCCCATCAGTTAAGTCGCAAAAAGAGTGATTTCAGATAAGACGTTTCCGCCAGCATCGGGTGCACTGGATGATCTGCGCCCGCACCACCGGTGGCAATAATCTGGGCCTTGCGGCCTGATTTCCCGATCCCGCGCAACGAATTTTCGCGAAAATTCGCGACACTGGCCGCTTGAGAACAGGAACACAGAACAAGGTATCCCCCCGGCGCCACAAGCCGTGCCCCCATCCGCGCAACCTTTTCATAGGCCCGCAAACCAGCGGACAAAGCGCTTTTCGCCGGCGCAAAGGCGGGTGGGTCACACACAACCAGGTCAAAAGCTTCACCTTTCTCCCCAAGACCTTGCATCGCAGCAAAAGCATCCGCCTTTTGCGTGCTGAACTTGTCCGCAACGCCAGATTGGCGCGAACCTTCCTCGGCCAAAGCCAAAGCGGGTGCGGACCCGTCAATGGCCAGGGCTTGCGTTGCGCCGCCCGCCAAGGCCGCAAGGCTGAACCCGCCCACATGCGAAAACACGTCCACCATTCGCCCGCCTTTTGCCAGACGGGCCGCAAACGCATGGTTGTCCCGCTGGTCAAAGAAAAGGCCGGTTTTCTGTCCCCCCAGCAGGTCCGCCATATAAGTTGCGCCGTTCATCAGAACAGGAACGGGCGCCGTCACAGAGCCCCGCACGACCTGTGTTTCGGTGTCCAAACCTTCCAGGCCGCGCGCCCGACCGGTGGCATTTTTGACCACGACAGAGGCCCCAGTGACCTTTACCGCCGCAGCTGCCATCGCATCAAAATGAACTTCTGCCCAAGCGGCGTTGGGCTGGATCACCAGATGATCGCCAAACCGGTCCACAACCACACCCGGCATGCCGTCACCTTCTGCGTGAATCAGCCTGTAATAAGGTGCGGAATAAAGCCGTTCGCGCAGGGCTAAGGCTGCCCTGAACTTCGCTTCAAACCAGTCCTGATCAATCGCCACACCCGGCACATCCAGGATGCGGACCGCAATACGGCTGGTGGTGTTCAACGCAGCTGTGGCCAGTGGCACCCGTTCGCTATCTTGCAACTCAACGATCGTGCCGGGCGCGACCTTTTTGGTGCGCCGATCCAGCACAAGTTCGTTGTCATAGGCCCAAGGGTGCCCATGCCGAAATCGGGTTGCGGAGATTTTAGGGCGCAGGCGTACTATCGGATGATCAGTCATGGCGCCCCCCTACAGCAGGCGCGCGCGCAACAAAAGAGGCCCGCGCCTTGGCGCGGGCCGTCTCTGGAGAATGGCTAGGCTTTTCCGACTTACCCTTTGGTAAGCTCGTCCCGGATAGTCTTCGCCACGTGATCTGTGATGCGCACTTTTTGTGTTTGGCCTGCGCGCATTGCTTTGTAGGCTTTGCGCCCGCCATAGCCGCGCAGTGAGGCGTCAATCCGTTTCGCCTCTATGATCGGTGTGCGTGTTTCTGCGTCCAGCAATACATAATCGAACTCGATATTATGTTTGCCACCGGTGGTTTCGCGGGCTTTTTCGGTTAGCGCATGGAATGTTTTGAGCTGCACAGCCATAATCACCGGGCGCCCGTTCATGCCGGACGTCCCTTTTTGCAAAGCGTCTTGCATGATGCTTTTAACTTGCAACTTACGGTCACCCAGCGGGTCTTCACGCCATACGATGTCCGCCTTGGGCACGTATACATCTGCCTCTGACACCACCAGATAGTCCGGCACAATGACAGAGATCTCCGTGATTGTGTAAGGCGACGATCCTGCTGCGGTGAATTCAGCCGCAGAGATCTCTGTTGGAGCGATTGTCGTGGCAGCAACGTCTTCAGCATAGCCCGGCTGGGCATCCAAATCTGCTTGAACGTTAGGGTTGCTACCAACACAAGCCGACGTGGCCAGTGCGATGCCGAGAACGCCGGCAGTACGAATAAACTTCAACATGGCTACCCTCCTTCATAAACGTGGGTCCGGTTCGATTGTTTACGTTTTGGCACCCGATTGGGGCCGTTTTGAGGAGAGCTTTGACTAAAATTTAGGCGATTTTGCGGGAAAACCGGCTAGGATTCCGGCTTTCTTTACTCATTATCACCTGTTTTTTTCTCTAAAATTCATAGAGCTATGAAAAATCGCTGCGTAGCTGCCTTAATGTCGCCGCAATTGAGCGCACGGATCTGCAGCGTCACATTTGCCTTAAAGGAGGCGACGCGATTGTTTCTGTAACGTGTTCAATTGGGTCTTTGCCGGGCCCTAGAAATAGCCCGGTACGTCGTCCTTCGCGGTTACATTCAACCAGTCCCAGACAAATTTTCCAACTGACCGGAAGCAGATCAATTCTGCCTGACCCTCTTCCGGCAACCAAAACGCCACGGCGATCTGTCCCAGGCGCGTGCGCCGCATTTCACCCACGGGTAGGGCAGCAGGCGCCAAATCGGCAGGAGATCCTTTGGCCAGCACTTCGCGCACAGCAGCCCCGGTCAAGGTAAAGTGCGCGCGTGCGTCTGACACATTAACCGCCAGCGCGTGGGCGTTCCCCAGCGACTTTTCCAGCGCGGCAACCATTTTGTCGGCGCTGTCATAGGCGCAGATGATCATCAACTCATCAGGTGACATCCAGGCAACGGCCGCGTCATCCTTTTGTGTTACCTGGCGAGCGGCAGGCACGGCGAGGCCGGTGGCAGCCTTAACCGCCTTTTTCATGGCAGCTGACGCCAAATCACCGCGCACGGTCACCATCCCAGTCACACCGGCGTCTGCGACCTGGATCACCCCGCCAAAACTTTCACCACCGGCAACACTGACTGCATTAGACATTTTGACGCTCCCCTTCTTTGTCGAGGAAGACCGGATCAACGATCTTGGCTGCGATCTCTTCCCCGCCCGGATTTGTGAAGGTGATCACCTCCCCCATCCGGTCAGGGCCCCGTTCCACCAGACCCATAGCAATGGACCGATTGAGCGTGGGTGAAAAGTAAGTTGAGGTAATCCGCCCGATCATGTTTTTGACGCCATTGTCACGCACTGCACCGTCAACGGCATAGGCGCCGTCTGGAATGACAACCTGCGGGTCCACGGTTTCCAGACCTACCAGTTTCCAACGGTTGGGATCGGTCAGGAAAGATCGCTGCTGCGCGCGTTTGCCTAGGAAGTCTTCTTTCTTTTTCGAAATCGCCCAGTTCAACCCCAGGTCCTGCGGGATCACCGTGCCATCGGTTTCGTCGCCAATCATGATGAAACCTTTTTCGGCACGCATTACGTGCAATGCCTCTGTGCCGTAAGGGGTGATGCCAAACTCGGCACCTGTTTCCAGCGCCTTGTCCCAGAACGCCTGACCCTGGTTTGCGGGGACGGCAACTTCGTAGCTTAGCTCGCCAGAAAAGGAGATCCTGTAAGGACGGGCTTTGATGCCACCGATTTCGCCGTCCTTGAAAGCCATGAATGGCAGGCCTTCGGCAGACAGATCCATGCGGGTGCCCATCTTTTCTAGCACCATGCGGGCATTGGGGCCAACCACACCGATCTGGGCGTATTGTTCTGTCACATTGACGGTGTAGACCTGCCAGTCCCACCATTCGGTTTGCAGCCATTCCTCCATCCACGCATGGATACGGTCCGAACCGCCCGACGTCGTGTGGCATAGGAACGTGTCTTTATCGAGCCGGGCCACAACGCCGTCATCCGACAGGAACCCGTTTTCCGAACACATAAGGCCATAACGGCAGCGGCCCACTTTCAGCGTGCTCATCATGTTGGTGTAGAGCATGTCGAGGAATTTGCCTGCATCAGGCCCTTTAACGATGATCTTGCCGAGTGTTGAGGCGTCCAGCAGGCCCACCTTTTCGCGGACCGCCAGAATTTCGCGGGTTACCGCGTCCTTCACAGTCTCACCGGGTTTCTGAAAGCAATACGGGCGGCGCCAGTCGGCCACCGGTTCCCAGAACCCGCCGTTTGCGTCGATCCAGTCGTGCATCGGTGACCGGCGCATGGGTTTGAAGATGTCGCCCCGCGCCTCACCCGCAATCGCGCCCATGGAAATGGGATGGTACGGTGGTCGAAAGGTAGTGGTGCCCACAGCCGGGATATCCGCGCCGAGGCTGTCAGCAAGAATAGCAAGCCCGTTGATGTTGGACAGTTTGCCCTGGTCGGTTGCCATGCCCAGTGTGGTGTAGCGTTTGGTGTGTTCCACACTTTCGAAGCCTTCGCGGGCGGCAAGGCGCACGTCGCTGACTTTCACGTCGTTTTGGTAGTCGAGCCAGGTCTTCAACATAGCCTTTTTCGACATGGCAGCGGGCATTTGCCAAACCGGCAGCATTGGTCCTTCGTCGATGTCGGTGCCCTCTGGTCCGGCGTCGTCGGAGAGGGCTGTCGCCCCCGCCTCCTCCGCCGCGCGCAGGCCTGCGGCATGCGCGTTGGCGAGTGTGGCCGCCGTGCGCATTTCCCCATCGGCCGTGCCTGCGGCTATCACAAAGCCGTTGCCGTCGGCACCCAAGGGAGCTGCGTCGTGGTTAGGGCGGAACATCGCCGTGTCGGCGTCCCAGGTCAGCTTGCCGCCGCAATGGGACCAGAGGTGGACCACCGGGGACCAGCCGCCCGACATAGCCAGCGCGTCACAATCGTATTCCGCCGTTTTGCGCCCGTCGCCGTCTTGCGAACAGAGGCCTACACTTGTCAGACGTTTGCCGCCGTACGCGGTGGAGACAGCCTTGCCCGCCAGAACCGGAATGCCTGCGGCCCGAGCCTTTTCCACCAAAGCGCCTGTCGGGTTGGGCCGCGCGTCGATGATGCAGGGCACCTCAACCTTGGCGTCTTTGAGCACCAGCGCTGTGCGATAGGCGTCGTCGTTGTTGGTGGCGATCACCACCCGCTTGCCCACGCCAACACCGTAGTTCACAGCATAGTCGCGGACCGCACTCGCCAACATCACACCTGGGACATCGTTACCGGCAAAAGACAGCGGGCGTTCAATCGCGCCGGTGGCCGTGATGATCCGCTTGGCCCGTATCCGCCATAGGCGATGCCGAAGCATACCGTCGGCGCTTTCGTGATCGCTGAGCCGCTCATAACCCAGCGCGAAGCCGTGGTCGTAGATGCCCGCCCCCATCATGCGCAGGCGCATACGGACGTTGGGCATCTTGGACAGGTCGTCGACAGCCTCTGCGATCCATTTGTCAGCCGGTTTGCCGTCGATTTCCACCCCGTCTACAGGCGCGCGCCCGCCCCAATGGGCGGATTGTTCCATCAGCAATACGCGAGACCCGGATTTGGCCGCTGCGAGCGCTGCGGTCAGCCCGGCGATCCCGCCGCCCACAACCATGACGTCTGCGTGGGCGTAGAAGTATTCGTAACGGTCCGCGTCGCGTTCCTCAGCCTCAGGCGCTTCGCCAAGGCCCGCAGCTTTGCGGATGAAAGGCTCATAGATGTGCTTCCACGCGGGCCGAGGGGAGATGAAGGTCTTGTAGTAAAAACCCGCCGGGAACGCCAAAGGGAAGGACGCATTGATCGCGCCCACGTCGAATTCGAGGCTGGGCCAATGGTTTTGCGATCGGGCTTTGAGACCGTCGAAGAGTTCCGTCGTGGTCGCGCGGGCGTTGGGTTCAAACGTCGGGCCTTCGCCAAGGTTCATCAGCGCGTTTGGCTCTTCGGGGCCGCTGGCCACGATGCCGCGCGGACGGTGGTATTTGAAGGACCGGCCGACCAGAACCTGATCGTTTGCCAAGAGGGCCGAGGCCAGCGTGTCGCCGGGGCGGCCTTCCATCTCTGCACCGTTAAAGGAGAATTTGATCTCGCGCGTCCAGTCAATCAGCCGTCCGCCAAAGGGAAGTCTTTTGCTCATTTGGAGAACCCTCCCCATTCGGGCCGTTTAGCCTTGATGGCGTCGATGATGTTGGGCGGCGGCACGAGGGTCTGGGCGGAGTAAGTGCCAAAGACCTCCAGCGTTTGGGTGCAGCGGGCGGCGTGGAACCACTTGCCGCAGCCAAAGGTGTGGCGCCAGCGCTCAAAGTGCACACCGCGCACGTTGGACCGCATGAAGAGGTATTTCTCCAGATCATCGTCAGAGGAGCCAGCGCCATAGCGCGTGATATGGGCCTCGCCACCGGGGGTCAGTTCCGTTTCATCGCAGTCGATGAGACAGTAAGGGCATTGGAGGATTAGCATGGGCAAGACCCCGTGAAGTGATGCGCAACGGAGGCGCGGAGGCGCCATGCCCGACCTCGGGAGGCGGCGCGGCTTACTACACCGTTCGTTTGATTCCCGGCCCTGAGGCGCGCGAGGCGGATGTTGCTGGATGCCCTCCCGGGGGGGAGGTCGGGCATGGCGCCTTCGCGCCGTTTGGTAAAGTTGAAAAAGTGCCAAACCGAGGCCACATATCTAACGAAGTTTGAAACCAGACAGTTTTGGCGAGCATGAAGCGAGCAGATGAAATTTATGAAGAAGTCGTTGAAAGGGCTGCATTGATAGCCCGAAAATTTACGGATGCTGACTTCTCGACGGCGCAAAATGTTGGTCTCTTTATCGCCGTCTTTCTTGCGGCTTTTGCAATCATTGTTGGTACACGGTGGTGTATCAACCACATCAACAGCAGGATTGATGCGGCGAAACGGACGTGCCCAGCTAAGACGGTCGGTCAGACTCCTGAACAACGAATAGCGCGACAAAAAGAAAATCTGTCCAGGTCCTTCGCAGATTTGAGAAGACGACTTTGACATCAGTGCGCCACCCCGGCAGCCACGCTCTCATCAATAAACCGTCCCTCCCGGAAACGGTTCAGCGAGAACGGATCAGCCAAATCCCCATGACCCTTGGCCATCAGTTCTGCCATCGCAAAGCCGGAACCGGGGATCGCCTTAAACCCGCCGGTGCCCCAGCCGCAGTTCATGAACACTCCATCCATCGGTGTTTTTGAGATAATAGGAGAACGGTCGCCCGTCATGTCCACGATGCCGCCCCAGTGGCGCAGCATTTTCAGGCGTGAAACCATCGGGAAGGTCTCAATCAGCGCGCGCACCGTTTCCTCCAGGTGGTGGAAAGATCCGCGTTGGGTGTAGTTGTTGAACCCGTCCGCACCGCCGCCGATGACCATTTCACCCTTGTCGGACTGGCTCATATAGCCGTGAACGGTGTTGGCCATCACAACCACATCCATGCAGGGTTTGATCGGCTCTGACACCAGCGCCTGCAGGGACACGGATTCGACCGGCAGACGGAAGCCCGCCATTTCGGCCAACACGCCGGAATGGCCCGCAACCACGATACCGAGCTTTTTGCACCCGATCCGGCCTTTGGTGGTCTCTACCCCGGTCACGGCGCCACCTTCGCTGTGGATGCCGGTGACCTCACACTTCTGGATCACATGCATGCCCATGGCAGAACAGGCGCGGGCATAACCCCAGGCCACCGCGTCATGCCGCGTGGTGCCCCCGCGCGGCTGCCATAGGGCGCCCAAAACCGGAAAGCGGGGGCCTTTTAGTTCGATGATCGGGCAAAGCTCTTTTACACGCTGCGGTCCGATGAACTCTGTCTCTACACCCTGGCAGGAGTTGGCGTGCGCCGTGCGCTGGTAGCCGCGGATCTCATGCTCGGTCTGGGCCAGCATCATGACACCGCGCGGGCTGAACATGACGTTGTAGTTCAGGTCCTGGCTCATCGTCTCGTAAAGACTGCGGGCCTTCTCATAGATCGCGGCGGACGGGTCCTGCAGATAGTTCGACCGGATGATCGTGGTGTTGCGCCCGGTATTTCCGCCGCCAAGCCAACCTTTTTCGATGATCGCCACGTTGGTGATGCCGTGTTCTTTGCCAAGGTGGTAAGCTGTGGCCAACCCATGGCCGCCTGCACCCACGATAATTGCGTCGTATTCGGTCTTAGGTTCTGGCGAGGCCCAGGCCCGTTCCCAACCCTGGTGATAGGTCAAAGCCTCCCGGGCAATCGCAAAGGCAGAATAACGTTTCATCTGGCGGCTCCGGGGTGTGATTTCGATTAGATTTCGCTGGCTGGGTCGGTGTTGCCCATAACAGGTTTTTCCGGGGCGTGCCAAGCGACATGCGGGTGCAAATTCCCGACATTTCGCGCCTATATCCCGCCCTATTGCCACACCCCATTTTAAAGCTGCGCAATTTGGCCTAAATCGCGGGTATGAACCGCCAGCGGATAGGCCACGCATGTTCTGGCTAATCGCCATCGCCCTGACCCTGATCGTATGCGCCCCGCTGGCGCTTGCGTTGGTGCGCGGCACAGGCGGCGATGTCGCCGCGTTGAAAGATATGGCGCTTTACAAAGATCAGTTGAAAGAGATCGACCGCGACCTGGCGCGAGGGACCCTGGCACAAGAAGAGGCGGAGGCCGCCAAGACGGAGGTCGCGCGCCGCTTGTTGGCGGCTGACAAACGGGCACAGGCTGAGGCAGACGGTGAGACTGCCAGCGGACAGGCGAAAACCCTGGGGTTTGTGCTGATCGCCGTGATGGCCCTGTTTGGTGGGGCGCTTTATATGAAACTGGGCACGCCGGGCTATCAGGATATGCCGCTTCAGGCCCGTTTGGACGCTGTGCGCGAACGCAACGAAAAGCGTCCGCGACAGGCCCAGATGGAGGCGATCACCCCTGCCCCTACTGCCCCCCAATTGGACGAGGATTCACAGGCTCTATTAAACCAATTGCGCGCCGCACTTGCGGATCGCCCAAACGATGTTCGCGGACTGCGGTTGTTGGCATCACAAGAGGCGCGTCTTGGCAATTTTCGCGCGGCCCACGCAGCACAGACCCAGCTGATAGAAACACTCCGGGACAACGCAACGGCCAAAGACTGGGTCGATCTGGCGGAATTCATGATCTACGCCACCCAGGGCTATGTCTCTCCAGAGGCGGAAAATGCCCTGACTGTTGCGCTGCAAAAGGACCCGCGTGACCATCGCGCGCGCTATTATTCCGGGCTAACCCTTGTGCAGTCCGGGCGCCCCGACATCGCCTATCGCGTCTGGGTCGGACTGTTGCAGGAAAGCGCGCCAACGGACCCGTGGGTGCCGCACATTCAATCCCAGATAAACCGCGTTGCCCTGGCCGCTGGCATCCCGCTGACAGATCCAACCATGGTCGGACCTGACGCGCTGGCCGTGCAAGAAGCAGAGGCGCTCAGCCCGGCCGAACGTCAGGAAATGATCCGCGGTATGGTTTCTGGCCTGGCTGAGCGTCTGGACGACGGCGGCGGAACCGCCGCTGAATGGGCGCGCTTGATCCGCGCTTACGGCGTGCTTGGCGAAACCGCGCGCGCCTCGGAGACCTGGAAAAAGGCGCAAACGGCGTTTGCTGGCGACAGCGTGTCGCTGGCGCTGTTGCGCGAAGCCGCCCGTGCGGCAGAGGTTGCGCAATGATCACCGAAGACGCAGCAGAGTTTTTTGCAACAACCGCCCCCGGCACGGCGCTAGTTGCGCTCGACCTGGGCACAAAAACCATTGGTGTGGCTGTGTCTGACATCCGCCGGCGTATCGCGACGCCGAGGCTTACCGTCAAACGCAAGAAATTTACTACGGATGCTGAGGCTTTGCTGGCTGTGATCCGCGAAACGGATGCCACCGGCATTGTGCTTGGCCTGCCACGAAACATGGACGGCAGTGAAGGCCCCCGCGCGCAGTCGACACGCGCATTTGCCCGCAATTTCATGGCCAAAAGCGGCCTGCCGATCCTGCTTTGGGATGAACGGCTTTCGACCGTATCAGCGGAGCGGGCTTTGCTGGAGGCTGATACCTCCCGCGCAAAACGGGCCGAAGTGATTGACCAGATCGCGGCAGGCGTCATTTTACAGGGTGCACTCGACCGGCTTGCGTTCTTGGAGGCTTCATGACCGACGATATCTGGACACGGGACGAGCCGGAAAGCCCATGCGTTAAGCTTTGCGTGATGCATCATGAGGCAAACATCTGCATGGGGTGTTACCGCACGCTGTCCGAAATCGCCGGATGGGGCAGCATGGACGCTGATGCCCGCCGTGATCTGACGGCAGAACTTCCAGCTCGGGCCTCGCAGATCAAAGGCCGCCGGCGCGGGGGGCGCCGACGCTGAGGCGTGACTTTGCGGTAAAAATTGGTTAAGATACCGGAAAGTAACGCGTACCTCAGGCCGAGCAGCCACCATGAAATGGGTTTATTTGACATTGATAGTGGTCCTTGCCGTCGTGTTTTTGCGCGGCGACGCGCGGCTGTTTGATCTGGTTTGGAATGCCAACGTGCTGTGGTCAGCTGGGGCAGCAGTGTTCTTGGTTGGTCTGCTGATCGGTCAATGGATGTCCGGCTACAAACCGGCCGCGACCACGGCCCGGTGGGCCTTTTGGGGTACGCTGACCGTAATGCTGCTGGCATTGGTCGAATATTCCGTGGAATGGCGTTATCGCACACTGATCGCCCATGGTGAGACGGTCGTGCTGTCCGCCGCCAGTGTGGAAGAAGTCACCCAGCATTACATCAACGCGGAAGACGGGCTTTTCCGCGCAGAAATCAGCGTGAATGACCACGGCGCTGTTGCCCTGGTAGACACCGGCGCCTCTTTGGTTTTGCTTGACTACCCCACAGCCCGTGCAGCGGGCGTCGACATGGATGCGTTGGTCTTTGACCAGCCGGTCACGACCGCCTCTGGCACGCTAAAAATCGCCCGGGTCATGCTGGACAGAGTTACGGTAGGCAAAATCACGCTGACCGACGTGACTGCCGCGGTCAGCCCTCAAGGCCAGACGCATGCGAACCTTTTGGGCGCAAGCTTCCTGTCGCGGCTTGATGCGGTAACGTTCAAAGGGTCCACGGCAGTTTTGGAACAAAAGCGCTAATCGCAACGGTTTCCTGTCACGTTGACCGCACCGGATATTTTGCAAGTCAAACCTGAACGCTATGCTTCAAGCCAGTGCCTGCGCGGCATCTCCGCCTCCGGGCGGAAATATGCGATGATCCGACCCTCAGCAGGCCCTTCCAGTTCATCAGCCCACGGCGCCATGCCGTGTAACGCGTGCCGATGCACAATTGTTGCTTCGCCCAGCCGGACCGGCACTTCGATCCGAGGGCATTCATCAAAGATCCGGCGGCGCGTGGCCTGGTAGATGTCTGTGGCATTGACGTTGTGCCAATCCTCCGGTGCCACGCCATCGAAAGCCGTCTCAAATGCCTGCCGGATCAAATGGTGAGACCCCTCCCAAACCACAAAGGGAGCGGCCTCTGCCGGTGGATCATTTAAGGGCACGCCCAACAGAAACTGGTGATATTCGCCCAAAGTACGCCGGTTGTCCGGCGGGGTGCGGTGCAACCCGTCGATATGGGCCGCATCCCGGTTACGGCGATACCTGGCGGCGGCCTCTGTTTCACCGTCCCACGGCTTGGGATAACCGCGATAGCAGATGGAAACCTGCGCTTTGTCCCAGGTAAAAGGCTCCGGCACCAGAGTTTTGGCGAAGTCTACCGCCTCCCCTGCCAGGGGCGCACCACCGACGCTGCCATCTGCGCCATTGGGCAAGCTATGAACACCCACAAACCACGTGCCATCACACCGGAGCCAATCCGCTTGCGCACCGGGATCGCGCGCCACCTGCAACGCGGGCGCCAAGGCAGCTTCGGCCCAGCGCGCAACTTGCACGTCTTGGGGGAACTTCACCCAGCCCCTTGCTTGAAACTCTGCTAGCCGATCCATGCGCGCCGTAGCATGTTGACTGCTACCAGTATCAAAAAGACCGCAAACACGCGTTTCAGTGGCTTCGGGTCCATCGCATGGGCCAGGCGTACACCCCAAGGCGTTGTGATCAGCGTCATGGCAATGATCACACCAAACGCCGGGCCGTTCACGTAGCCGAGCGTGTAGGGCGGCAAATCTTCGGCCGCTGGACGCCCAAGCAAAAAGCCGATGACAGACGGCACCGCAATGATAACGCCAAAGCCAGCCGCCGTGGCCACCGCCCGGTGGATCGCCACGCCGTAAAGCGACATTAGCGGCACGCCGAAGCTGCCGCCGCCGATGCCCATAAGCACCGACATAAACCCTAAGGTCGGTGACGCAATTGCACGGCCAACCCCGGTGGGCATTGCCGCCCCCAGACGCCATTCCGCCCTGCCAAACGCCATATAAAGCCCGACAATTATGCCCAGAACCCCAAAGATCACCTGCAAATGAACGGATCTAAGACCTGTAGCCGCCACTACACCGATGGCCGCGCCTAGGGCGATCCCGATGGCCCAACCGCGTAAGATGTCCCAATCCACGGCGCCCTTCTTGTTGTGGGACTGCACGGATCGGAGCGAGGTGAAAATGATCGTCGCCAGCGATGTGGCCAAACAGACCTGCATCAGCGACGCGTTGTCGTATCCCAACGCGGAAAAGGCATAGAAAAACGCCGGCACCAGAACGATACCGCCGCCAACGCCCAAAAGCCCCGCAAGCACGCCCGCAAGCGCGCCGATCACAAGAAGTAAGCCCAACATAGGCAGAAGGTCAGACATCTCTGGCATGGGATCCCGGCTAGCAGGATGACGCGGGCTTGGCCAGTGCCAAACAGATCAGGCCGCCGCCAGATGGATCGCTGAAAGGGCCTGTTCCACCACCTCTGGCCCGGCGCCGGGTTTATGCGCTTCCTGGCTCAGAACCTGACGCCAGCGTCGCGCGCCGGGGCGCCCGGCAAAAAGCCCCAGCATATGCCGGGTGATTTGGTTCAGGCGGGCACCTTTGGTCAATTGACCCTCAATGTAGGGCAGCATGGCGGCCACTGCATCCTCCGCCGTGCGATCCGCCCCATCTCCAAAGACGCGCCTGTCAGCGGAGCCAAGCACGTCAGCTGGCATGTGGTACGCGGCCCGCCCGATCATCACACCGTCAAGCCCGGCCTCAAGATGAGCCATTGCCTGATCCAGGGATTGAATCCCGCCGTTGATTGAAATCGAAAGCTCTGGAAACGCTTCTTTCATGGCGTAAACGATAGGGTAATTCAGCGGTGGCACTTCCCGGTTTTCTTTTGGGCTAAGCCCCTGCAACCAAGCCATCCGCGCGTGGATCGCAAAATGACGCACACCACGCGCACTAACCTGGGCAATGAAGTCCGGCAGCACATCCTGCGGCACCTGATCATCTACGCCGATGCGGCATTTCACCGTTATCTCAGCCTGCCCCTTAGCGCCTTCGATCATGGCGGAGGCACAGTCAGCCACTAGCCCCGGCTCCGCCATCAGACACGCCCCAAACCGGCCCGACTGCACTCGGTCGGACGGGCACCCGACGTTGAGGTTCACCTCATCATAGCCAAACGCACACCCAATAGCCGTGGCCCGCGACAACTCTTCTGGTACTGACCCACCGATCTGAAGTGCAACCGGATGCTCATTCACGTCAAACGCCAGCAAATGCTCCGCATCGCCATGCAAAATGGCAGGCGCCGTGACCATTTCGGTGTACAGCAGCGCATGACGGGTCAACTGCCGGTGCAGATAGCGGCAGTGTCGATCCGTCCAATCCATCATCGGAGCTACGCTGAGGCACGCAGGGTGATTGCGGTTTTTGATAATGGCTTGCCCTAACAGGATGGAGCGCGCGCGTCGATGCTGACCGGCCAACTCAAAGGCGGCTCTGAGCCCAAGTTACCGATAAAAGAACTATCGTGTTCGCCTAATTTGACACTCCTCAACCCAACTCAGTGGCAACACATTCACCGCCACATTCGGCGGCAGTTCATAAAACGCCATCCTTCGGTAGCTCCACGCATACGGAGTACATTCCTTAAGGGCTGCGCCA
>JBCCET010000016.1:0-55646 GCA_039030095.1 Pseudomonadota bacterium
GAGGTTTCGCGCACGCCAAGAAGAAATTTGAAGAAACCCGCATTATGTCTTGATATGACAGAAAAAACCCGATTCCCGCCATACAGAGTCACCGCGATGTCACACCTGTTTCGTAAACCGATTGCCCTTGTTTCCAAGGCCATCTTAATCGCCATGGCTTGGCCGTCTTTTAGCCACGCGGAGCCCCAACATGGCATTGCCATGGCAGGCAAACCCGCCTTGGAATCGGGGTTCGAGTCGTTTCCGTATGCGAATCCCGCCGCGCCCAAGGGCGGGAAACTGGTTTTGGCGGAGCTGGGGGGATTCGATTCTCTGAACCCTTACATCCTTAAAGGCTCCGCACCCTGGGGCGTCCGCATCCATATGGTTGAATCGTTGATGGCGCGTAACCGGGACGAACCATTCGCACTTTACGGACTTCTGGCTGAAACAATCGAAGTGCCCGATGACCGCTCCTGGGTCGAATTTACCCTGCGCCCGGAGGCGAAGTTTTCCAACGGCGATCCGGTGATGGTCGATGATGTGATCTGGAGCTTCGAGACGCTCGGGACCAAAGGTCACCCGCGTTACAGTTTCAGTTGGAAAAAGGTCGACAGTATTGTCGCAACCGGCCCCCGAAGTGTACGGATCACTTTCAACACTGTGGATCGCGAGCTGCCGCTCATCATGGGGCTGCGGCCGATTTTGCGCAAAGCCGACTTTGATGGTCGTGATTTCTCCAAAAGCGGGCTAACCCCACTGACCGGTTCCGGGCCTTACGTGATCGACGACTTTGAACCTGATCGCTACATAACATTTCGCCGCAATCCGGACTATTGGGGCGCGCATCTGGGTGCCAAAGCCGGGCACGACAACCTCGACCGTATCCGTTACGACTATTACCGCGACGCAGGCGTGCGATTTGAGGCGTTCAAGGCCGGCGCAATTGATCTCTTCCGTGAATCAAACATCCAGCGCTGGGAAACGGGATACAACTTTCGCCGGGTGACCGACGGGACCGTGGTCCGTTCCGTCATCCCTCATGGTCGCCCCAGCGGGATGTCCGGCTTTGTCTTCAACACCCGCAATCCGAAGTTTGCAGATCTGCGGGTCAGGGAGGCGCTCACACTCGCGTTCAACTTCGAGTTCATCAACAAGACAATCAACGCGGGCCGCTTGCCGCGCATTACCTCTTATTTCTCTAACTCTAGGTTGGGACAACGCGACGGCGCGGCAGAGGGCAGGGTGGCCGCACTGCTTGCGCCATTTGCGGGCGATCTGCCGTCAGGTGCGCTGGAAGGCTACATCGCACCTGCCGCTGACGGATCAGCGCGCAATCGCAAGAACCTGCGCGCCGCTAATAAGCTACTGCAACAGGCAGGCTGGACCGTAGTTGACGGCGTGCGCCAGAAAGATGGCGTGCCGCTGGCATTCACCGTGCTTTTGCAAAATGGCGCGCGGGAATATGAGGCCGTCGCCAACATGTGGCGCGATGCGCTGGACCGGCTGGGGGTGCAACTGACCATCGAACAGGTGGACCCGGTGCAATATCGCGAACGCTTGAACGATTATGACTTCGACATGATCCATCGCTTCTGGGGGCTCAGCCTGTCACCCGGCAATGAACAGCGGCTCTACTGGGGCGCAGCCGGGCTGACAGAGCCCGGCACACGTAACTACATGGGGATCGCCAGTCCGGCGGCCGATGCCATGATAGACGCACTGCTGGCGGCTGAAAGCGACGAAGATTTCGTCGCGGCTGCCCGCGCGCTTGACCGGGTTCTAACGGCGGGACGTTTTGTGGTGCCGTTCTGGTTCCAAACCGAAAGCTACCTTGCCCACGATGCGGGCCTGGCTTTCCCTGACACCCTGCCGGTTTACGGCGATGCCCCCGGTTTCATGCCCCACGTCTGGTGGCGCAAAGACAAAGAGTAAAACCAGCCCACTTCCTTTGTTTCAAAGTATCCCGGGGTGAGGCGCAGCCGAGGGGCAGGGCCCCTGATCCGGAGCGGAGCGACTAATAGGCGTGCGGCGTAGCCGCACCTTTTGGCAATTCTTATTCGACGTGGGTTATCATGCCCGCCGCCAAGGCATCTGACCGTTCAGGCATCCAAATCTTTTCGTGTGTGGTGCCATATGCCTGCGCAACGAACTCTTCTGACACGCCTCGGGCGACCAGAAAGGCGCGGTCGCGCGCCTCCTCTGCGGCAATATCGGAAGTATTGGTGCGCATGCGTCCGGAAATGGCGTAGCCGTGAAATCCCAACCGAGCGCCCGGCGCCAAGGTGCGGCGCGCGCCGGCCGCAAACACCAACGTGCAGGCCGACAAACAGTCGCCAATCGCATGGGTCGACAGCCCTGCGTCCAATATCCTAGAGGCCAGCACCCGCGCGGCAGGCACATTGCCGCCGTTGGATTGCACTTCGACGCGCTTCACCGTCTGGGTCATTTCGCGGTCAAACTGGGTCAACATGGGGTAAGAAATCTCGCCACTCAGCCGAAGGTTTTGCCCGTCAGGGGACAGCACTACCTGTGCCGGGGGCGGAACATAAGCGCCCAGTGTGGGATCCAAGAAAAGCGCAGACACCCGCGTGACGGACCGGTCTGCCAGCATCACAATTGCGCACAACAGCAAGGCACAAATACCAACGGTCAAAAAAAGCCCCGAGGAACCAGCCAGAAATTGGTCAAGCGCACGGACCGTGCCAACTGTTTGCCAAATAAGCCCGATCCCTGCCACAGGACACGCAATCAAAGCCAGCCATGGCGGCGCGTAGGTCAAAACAGCCCAAAAGAGCCCGGTCACACAGATCAGATTTACGCCTGCCAGCAGGCCAAGTGGCGCTTGGCCGCGCCAATGTTGGAAAATCCAGGCCTTCAGGCCGAGCAACTTGCCCCGCCAAGCACGCAAAACTTGGCGCAATGAGGGTGGTTCAGCTTCACCGGCGCTTCTGCTTCTTGCAGTGTGGTGCCCAGCTCAAATTCTGGATCATAGGGCAACAGGGTGCAGGCCAGCACCGCCAGCTTGTCGGCGCCTTTGCGTTTGACAACCATGCGTGACGACGAACACATCACCTCTGTCGGTTTCTTGTTCAGAATGCCCCAGCAAGCGGTTGTAATCTCTGGCACTTCCACGCTCAGGTCCATCTCCGGAAAAAGGACTGTTTCAGCGGGGTTGTAGGCATCGATCTCAAAACCATGTTGTTTGAAAAACGCATTATATCCATCGCGGCTCTGTTGGTCGGTTTCCCCCCAAAGCGTGCGTCCTGCAACCGCCAGCTTGAACCCTTCGTCGCGCAGCCACTCCATCCCTTTGAGGGCCACATTAAAACTGCCTTTTCCACGTTCTTCGTCGTGGCGCTCTGCCAGATAGTGGTCAACCGAGATGCGCAGGGTCAGTTTGCCCGGATAGGCGTCGCGGATCTTTAACAGGCCGTCCTGCACCTTCGCCCGCATCATAGGGCGCATGGCATTGGTCAGGACCAGCACATCAAAGCCCCGTTCCAGGCAGGCTTCGGTAATCGCGTTCATCTGCGGGTTCATATATGGCTCACCGCCGGTAAAAGCGATTTCTGTGGTTGGCCAATCCCGCTCTTTGATCTGGTCGAGGTAGTCCACAACCTCATCCACCGTGATATAGACCAGCCGATCGTTCTTCGGGCTGGATTCAATATAACAGTTCAGGCACTCGATATTGCACAGTGTGCCGGTGTTGAACCAAAGCGTGGTCGCACCAGCCAGCGGCACCGCGGCGCGATTTTCACCTTTGGCAGTGATATCCGGATGTTCAAATTTACCAAGCGGTTTGGCTTGGAAACTTCCGAAATCTTGGTCATTCATGCCCAGACTTTCATAAGACGTGTCTTTCGGTAAACCCAGTGGCAGGTTATTTCAAAGGAAAGCTTGAACCTTGCACGGCATTGTGAGCCTATCACAACAGTCATGTTAGCGATAACGTAAGCGCACATCACCTGGGGAGGTACTTGATGCCCGCGACAACCATACCGGTCAGTCCTTTCGACCTCATCATCATCGGGGGCACCGGTGACTTGGCGAAGCGCAAAATTTTGCCCGCTTTGTTTGCCCGGATGTGTTCCGGGCAAATGCCACCTGACGCGCGCATTATTGGCGCCGCTAGGTCTGACATGGATGTGGACGGCTACCGAGCGTTCGCCCGAGAGGCAATTGAGGAGTTTTCTCCCGACGTTTTGTGCAAGGCTGACGACATCGACGCTTTCATTGCCCTGTTGTCATACGAAACGCTCGACGTATTTGCTGATGCTGGCTGGAAGCAGCTGAAAAAACACCTTCGGAAAGACGTTGTGCGCGCTGTCTATTTCTCCGTTGGTCCCAGCCTTTTCGGGGAAATCGCCTCGAAACTATCAAAACACAAACTGACGGACGAAAACACGCGGATCGTGGTGGAAAAACCATTCGGTCGCGACCTGGCCAGCGCAAAAGACCTGAACGCGGCGCTCAAAGGTTACTTCAACGAAGAACAGATTTACCGCATCGACCATTATCTGGGCAAAGAAACCGTACAAAACCTGATGGCAGTTCGTTTTGGCAATGCGCTGTTTGAGCCGCTTTGGAACGCGCGCCACGTGGACCATGTGCAAATCACCGTGGCCGAAACGGTCAGCGTGGCCGGGCGGGGCGGATATTACGATAAATCGGGCGCGCTGCGCGACATGGTGCAAAACCACCTGATGCAATTGTTGTGTCTAACAGCAATGGAGCCGCCCTCAAAATATGGCGCGGACGCGGTGCGCGACGAAAAACTGAAAGTGATCCGCGCGCTGGACCCGGTGCCGCCTGGCGATATCGTGCGCGGTCAATACGCCGCTGGGGGCGGCGAAGATGACTATCTGACCCATGCGGGCAACCCGGACAGTAAAACAGACAGCTATGCGGCGATGAAGGTACACGTCAAAAACTGGCGATGGGCAGGCACGCCGTTTTATCTGCGCACAGGCAAACGGTTGCGCGCGCGCATGTCTGAGATTGCGGTTATTTTCAAAGACCCGCCGCACGACATTTTCCCAGGCGAATTCCGACGCAAAGGCAATTCGCTGGTTATCCGGCTGCAACCGGATGAAGGCATCACGATGCGGGTAACAATCAAGGAACCTGGTCCCGGCGGTATGCGCCTAACCGAAGTACCCCTTGATATGACTTTTGCCGAGGCCTTGGGCGACGAAGTTTCCTTTATGCCCGACGCCTATGAGCGGCTGATCATGGATGTGATCCGGGGTGATCAGACACTGTTTATGCGTGGCGATGAGGTGGAGGCCGCGTGGGCCTGGATCGACCCCATCATTCAAACCTGGGATGCAGGTGATCGACGCCCACAAGCCTATGATGCGGGTGGATCTGGCCCGGAAGACAGCCTGATGCTGCTGCACCGTGATGACCGTCGTTGGAGAGAGATCCGCACGTGATGAACCTGCAGGAATACCCTGATCGTACCGCCCTGTTTTCCGGTTTGGCGACAACGGTCTTTGACCAATTGAACACCGCTTTGGGGAATGGGCCCGCAACACTGGCCGTACCAGGTGGCACCACGCCGCAGCCGTTTTTTGAACAGCTCCGGACCATGCCGCTCGATTGGGCGCGGGTGCGCGTTATGCTGACGGACGAACGGTTTGTGCCTGAAACCTCTGATCGGTCCAACACACGGCTTTTGCGCGAAACGCTGCTGCAAGACGCGGCTGCCGCATCACAATATGTGCCGTTTTATGAACCGGCCCCGGCACCAGAAGATGTGCTTCACCTGTTAACGGATCGCATTCAGGCGGCCTTGCCGCTGACGGTTTGCGTCCTGGGCATGGGGGCGGATATGCACACGGCCAGCCTGTTTCCCGGCGCAGATCAGCTCACCCAGGCTCTCAGCGCGGATGCCCCGCCGCTTTTACCGATGCGCGCGCCCGGTGCGGCGGAGCCGCGTCTGACCTTGACCTTGCCTGTGTTGCAAGGTGCGGCCCACACCCACATATTGATAACCGGCGCTGAAAAACGCGCGGCCCTTGATCGAGCCATTAGCGAAACAGACACCAAAGACGCCCCGGTGCGCGGGGTTCTTTCTCAGGCGACCGTCCACTGGGCGGAGTAAAGGAGACGTAAATGACCGGTTGGACCGATCTTCCTGGCCACATCAAAGCATCCAACGGGCGGGCAATCACTGAGCTGTTTGACGAAGATGCTGACCGTTTTACGGATTTCTCAGTTAGTCTCAGCGATTTCCTTATGGATTATTCTAAGACTAACATTGATCGACCTACCCTGACGTCTTTGCTGGAAATCGCAGAGGGCGCCCATGTTGCCGCACGCCGGGATGCCATGTTCGCCGGTGAAAAGATTAATGAGACGGAGGGCAGGGCAGTCCTGCACACCGCGTTGCGTAATCTGGATGCGGCGCCCGTTATCGTAGACGGCGAAGATGTCATGCCCGGCGTGCTGCAAACGCTTGACCGAATGACGGCGTTTGCCGACCGTATCAGATCGGGCGCGCACCACGGCACGGGCGGCGCAATTACCGATGTGGTCAACATCGGTATTGGCGGTTCCGATCTCGGCCCGGTCATGGCAACGCTTGCGCTGTCGCCGTACCATGACGGGCCCGGCGTGCACTTTGTGTCAAATGTGGACGGGGCGGACATTACGGATACTTTGAGGCCGCTCAACCCGGCCACAACGCTTGTCATTGTGGCCTCTAAGACCTTCACCACGATTGAAACGATGACAAACGCCAGGACAGCGCGGGATTGGTTGCGCACTGCCGTGCCGGAAGACCGTATGGCGGATCACTTGGCGGCGTTATCCTCGGCAGAGGAGAAAACCGCCGAGTTCGGCATCCCGGCAAAAAGTGTGTTCGGGTTCGAGGACTGGGTCGGCGGGCGCTACTCGGCCTGGGGGCCAATAGGGTTGAGCCTGATGCTCGCTATCGGGCCGCAGAACTTCCGCGAATTTCTGGCCGGTGCGCAGGAAATGGACCGCCATTTCCAAGCTGCGCCACTGGCGCGCAACATGCCGGTGCTGCTGGCGCTGGTTGGAATATGGCACGCCAATGCGTGTGGCTATGACACCCGCGCGGTGTTGCCCTATGATCAACGTTTGGCCCGTTTACCGGCCTATTTGCAGCAGTTGGATATGGAATCGAACGGGAAGGCCGTGGCGATGGGCGGCGCGGATGTGGACCGCCACTCCGGCCCGATTGTCTGGGGGGAGCCGGGCACCAATGGCCAACATGCTTTCTACCAATTGATACACCAGGGCACGCGGGTCATCCCGTGTGAATTCCTTGTGGCGCGCCAAGGTCATGAGCCGGAGCTGGCCCATCAACACAAGCTGCTGGTGTCCAATTGCCTGGCCCAATCTGAGGCTTTGTTATTGGGCCGATCACGCGACACCGCACGTGAATTGATGGCCGCAAAAGGCTTGGAAGGGGCAGAACTGGAACGCCAGGCCGCCCACCGGGTTTTTCGGGGCAACCGCCCGTCGGTCACAATGATCTACGACAAGCTGACGCCCAAAACGCTCGGCCAGATCATCGCGCTTTACGAACACCGGGTGTTTGTGGAAGGCGTCATCTGGGGCATCAACAGCTTTGACCAATGGGGCGTAGAGTTGGGCAAGGAACTGGCCGTAGCCATGCTGCCGTTGGTAGAAGGCGCCGCACCTGAGGGTAAAGATGGATCAACAGCCGGGCTCTTGAGGACGCTTACGAGTTAATGTCCGGCCTTCGGGATAGATAGTCCTCCAGGTTTTCGGGTGCGTAGGACTTCTGATCACGACGCATAAACACGCTTTCATGGACCGTGTGGTCAGTCGGTATGAAGCGCGGTTCAAAGGTTGGCCAAACAAATCCAGCGATTTCGCGGTTCGGTTTAGGGTAAGTCCATTTACGCTTGCGGATTGGAAACCACTCCAGTGCTTTCCAAACGGGTGTCATGCTCGACAATGTCAGGCCAACCGGATCCGGCTTTGCGTATTTCCAGGTGCGCCCATCAGTTTTGTCTTGCTCAGTTTGTTCACCGCGCACTTTGCGCGTTACCCAATGATCCAAAAACCGCAGTTCCTTCGGGCTGTGATCAATCATCCACTCCAGTGCGACTTTGGCATAAGCATTATCGTCACGTTTATCTGCAGGCAGGTTCTCAAACGTAGAACTTCCGCCGACGTCCGAATGATATCCGGCAAACCATACTTGTTCGACATCCTGTTCAGTCACGTCTGTTGGCAAAAATTCGCCTTGGTCGTCTTTTCGCGGGAAGCGGCGCAAATAGGCGTGCTTTGATTGATCCCAAAGGACCGGGCGATAGTTTCTACGCCGCTCGTCGATGGCGAGTGCCTGTCGCACCCGCAAAACTGACGGATTGGACTTCGCGTTGGCCAGATTGATAGACGAAAGGTCAAAACTGGCCTTGCCCACCGGTACAATCACCGAATTGACCGTGTCAAAAAGGCCTAAGAAATGGATCGGTGGCCGATGTGGCGGGCGCAAAGCGCGCTCATAATATCTGATTGGCCGGAAACGGCTTTCCCGATCCCCATCATCAATGTCTTTGGAAGTCATGAGTTTGTAGGCAGCCAAACAGTTAACAGCCAGATGCAGGTCGTGCGGCCGCAAAAGACCCATATTGTGAACAAAAGCGGCAAGTACACAGGCCGTAAACGCGCCGCGCGAAAAACCGTAAATCATAATTCGGTCGCCATCTTCGTAGTGGCGACACAAAAAGCCATATGCGTCTATTACGTTTTGCTCCATGCCGGCGCCGAGGCCTTGGCGGATCTTGTCGATCTTTTCTTTTGGCCAGGAAAACCAGGACGAAACGTGGCCGACGGTCCCAATTCCGGTGTCATAGTAACAGACCTGTGCATCTTTGCCTTTTTGCGGTTCCGCTTTGTCGATTAGAGAAAATAGCCTCAAAACACTGGATCGGTTGTTGTGGATTGAGTTTCCCGTGCCATCAAGGCACAGAACAATATTCTTTGGCATCAAATGCACTCCCCTAAATGTAATAGAGGCAGCGTAGCCCGCGAGCGTTGGCTACATCAAGGATTTATACACCTAGAGGTAGATCAGGCGCGCGCCAAGTGAATTGGGGGTTTTGGAGCGGGTAGCGGGAATCGAACCCGCACCTTAAGCTTGGGAAGCTCGCATGATACCATTTCACCATACCCGCGCACCGAGCGCGTCGATAGGCTATGGTCGTCATAGGGTCAAGGCATCGCTGCGGGGATGCCGTTGATCAATCGGGCACCACATAGAACTCGATGATATATCCGCCGGGGGCAAACCCGCTGTGATGGGGTATAGGAACAAACTGCGCGCTTTTTTCAATGTCTATGAACACGTTCCGCCCATATAAAGAGATTGTCGCAGCACTTTTTGCACCGATCTCACCAATTGTCGTACCGGTGGTTTGTGTCCTGACCTCGACCGGGTATTCAAAGCTTTCGCCGTGTTGACTTTTGTTGGTTTGGATGGCGGCCGCTTCAATCGGCCTAAATGACAAGTCGATCAAAGATCCGTTGGGGCTGAGCACGACGGGAACCGCCTTGTCATCTTCCGGCAGAGTGTCCAAAAGCGCGCGTTGGCCCATCAGCACCACTTGGCCATCCGCCTCAATCGCTACCTGAAAGGTCAATACTTTTGCGGCAAAAGTCTGGCTGTGTGCGATTACGATTTGTTGGCCCACCTGGACCGACAGTTGATGGCCCTGTCTGAGCCTGTAAACATAATTCCCGATCTTGCCGTCAGTGGTTTGGAAAGTGATCCGGTCAGTGCCGACTTCGGTTATAACGCCCTGATGCTGCCAGTCGCCGATCAGCAGGAAGCCGTCCAGATCAGCCTCAAAACCAGCCGTGACATACTCAGATAACTGCGCCGGACCGGGCACAAGGGCGTCTTGGAACGGGGTTAGAGGCTCAACCACGCCGGTGGTCTGGCTTTGCGCAACTGCGCTGTGAGCAAGGCCCAGGAAACAGGTCAGTAGTCCGTACACGGCTCGACGCAGCATTAGTTGCTCCCCCAATTGGAATCCTTGTGGGTGAAATCCAGCTCTATGCGGGCCCAATCGGCGCTGTCTTCCAGAACAATCTTCCCAGACCCGATGATACGGGCGCCAAATACGCCTTTGTGGGGTTCCGGCAACTCTGTTACTTGGTGGGGATTGACGTCATATGCCACCTCGGTATCTGTCGCGTCACAATCCCAGTTCCAGTCGCGTGGTTTGGCGTCGCAGACGCCCGCGGGTTCCATCAGGTTATTCTCATCAAGCGGCGCGCGCATGCCTTGGGAGAACGTGTAGACACGGCTGAATGTGGTTGGGTCGCAATCCGTGTCGATCCCCCAAATTTGGCCAACCCTGTCCTGCACCGATTTGACCTCGGATTTATTTGCCCAAAAGGCAGAGACCGCGCCATTCGCCTGACGATGAACGGCGCCGGCGCTGCAATAACTTGTGCGACCGTATTGCATGATGCTGTTGTAGTTGGGCTTGTTGTTGTTGAACTGGTCAAACCCGCCATGGCCCAGGTTCAGCGTGTGTCCAAGCTCATGCAAAAAGGTGCCCAGCTGCACCACCGGAACTTTTGCCAGCGCACCCATGCCGCCGAGCGAGACAAAGAAATCATTGCCCCAGATGCCTTCCGCCCGGCCAGAGCTGCCTTCTGCGTCACCATTTGCGTGGGCAAAAATAGCATAGCGAAAATACTTTAGCCGAGCCTTGTCAAAGTGTTTGTCCTTGATGGTGTAAAAACTGACCTTGTTGCCGTCATTGCTGTCTCCGAAATGCACGTGGGTGCCACCTCCGACCTCTGACCCGCCTTTGCCTTTGATAGGCTTGCCTGAGGCGTCTTTGCCACCGAACCCATCCTGGCCGTAATCAATGTGCAGTGTGATCCCCATGGACCCGTCCGGGTTCAAAACCGGCGCTTTTGCAAAGGTTTCGATGGCGGCCGCCCAGATGGTTTCCGAAGGAGCGTAATCCTTCATCCAATCCACCTCAATAAACAGGTCCTTGCGGAAGGGGTTTGCACCCATGGCCTTAAAATCGATCTCTAGGACACCATCATAATTTGTGTCCACTCCATTGATTTCGTGCCAGTCGGTTATTCCATCCCCGTCGCTGTCTAAAGTGGCGGGATCGGGCTTGTAGTTATAGTTCGAATTGACGCCGGGTACCGTGAACGCGACAGGATCAGACGTTTGTCCGTCCGGATTGATTACGCGGACAACGCCCCTGTAGATGCACTCAAGGGTGCCATTGGGACAAAAGTAATCCGGTCGCAGCGCAAGCGTGTCGTAGGTAAAGATCGGATATCCCAGCGTTCCCGGATTTTTGACATTCAGATTTTTTGAATTGTCAAAACTGGCAACAGGTTTGAGGTCAACGACTACGCCTTGACCCTGGCCGCTACCAATGCCCGGAATTTTTGCCATCAGATAAGCCTTTGCCCCTGGCAACAGATTGGCCCCGTGCAGGAAAAAATCGTAAGACGTTCCGCTGTTGTAGTTGCGGTCGTTCGGGTTGAACTTCAGCGTGATGCCGTCAAGGCGCGGGGCAGGTGCCTTGCACATGGTATGGGCCGCTGGCGCCGTTTGCCAGGATACCACCGAGCAAGCGCCCGATGCCTTTGTCATCACACCGCCGGCGGCAAGCCGGACTGTTTGGCCGTCGGTTAACGATCCGCAGATAAGACTGTTGGATGCGCGTGCGTCTTCGCGCGTCGCAAGCGTTTTACCGGCAGGGCAAGTGTAATCTCCGGCCTCCACCGTGACGTCTTTAACAACCGGCTTGCGATCCCAGTCGTTGTGCACCGAACACCTGAGAGAAGCCTTTTCTGCATCCCATTCCATCCGCAGACGCAACTTGGGGAAATCTGTTGGCGAAGAAATCGGTGTCGCAAAGGGGTCTAAGCTAAAAATCCCACCCCTGCTTGCCGCTTCATATTCGCCAGGGGGGCCTGAAGCGCTGACGCCGAGTTCATAACTAAAAAAATTATCGGCCGTTTTGCCTTGCTCCGCCAATGTTCGGTTCTCTCTGACGCTTGCCCGGCACAAGATCGGTTGCGGACTATAAAGGAACATTCCCTTTTCTTTTGGCACCGACAGACCAAAGCCCAGGTCGTCCAGCCTGAAGCGTTCATTGTCGGTGGATTGCCCATCAGCCGGGTCAGTTGCCAATATGGTGATCGTCATTTCAGCGGTGAAGCTGTGGTTTACAAGGCCCGGAAATTTGTAGACCATCTTTGGTTGATGTCGCCAGGTTGCGGATCCGGCAAACACGGCTTTGCCGTCTTTAAACGTCAAGAAATCGGGGTATTCACTGTCAATCAGGACTATTGCGTCTGGCACCTTGGGTAATTTGTCGCGCGCGGCTTTGTTCAAAAAACCATAATCTTTACGCACGGCCAGCTTTTTCTTGGCTGCTTGATCAAAAGTCCAATTCAACGTCCAGTCCAGAAGACGGTTCGTCTTGTCGGTGACAAGCTGAATGGACAGATCGTCGATTGCCACATTGTCCTTTTCTGTCGCGATGAAGAAAAAGGCGTCAGGACCGCCGTAGTTTTTTTCTTTGATGAAGTCGGCGTCCAGTTGCATCCAATCGCTGGTCACTGTGGTGACAAATTCCTCCGGGTCCGCCGCCAATGTCTGGGTGGCCGCCCCAAGCCCAAGCGCAGCGCCCGTTCCCAAACCGCGCAGAAACATATTTGAAAACAAATACTTCATAACAATTCCCCCCGATGAAAGCATTGAAACGGCTGCTCTCAGTCATAAAATCCCGCTTTCAGCACCATACGCGGGGCTTTTGACCACGCAAGGAAGTTGTATTCCTTTGGCCATCATTGGAGTTGAGGTTGAGAAATCACTAACAACTCTAGTGCTGAACACAGCAATGATGCCTTAGGGTGGGGTTGGCACCGATCTTTCCAAAAGGTATTTGCCCGCCAAAGACTATCTCGGGCGTTTGCGAAAAGGCATTGCTCTTTTTGCCTTGGAATTCGCGGCCGCTATTGGAAACAGGACGATGATGGACAACGACGCCTTGCTAAACGCGCTGCGGGCCACGGTTGGTGCCCGCTACGTCCTGACGGGCGCCCGCGCCACGGCCCGTTTCCGCAAAGGTTTCCGTTCGGGGGAGGGCGGGGCCCTTTGCGTCGTCAAGCCCGGCACTTTGCTGGAACAATGGCAGGTGCTGCAAGCCTGCGTCGCAGCCGACAAAATTGTCATCTTGCAGGCGGCCAATACCGGGTTGACGGAAGGGTCCACGCCCAAAGGTGGCTATGACCGCGACGTGGTATTGATCAACGTCAGTCGCATGGATGGGCTGCATCTGCTGCAGGGCGGGCAACAAGTGCTCAGTTTTCCGGGCGCTACACTCTTTGAGCTGGAACGGCAGTTGCGACCGCTAGGGCGGACACCCCATTCGGTCATCGGGTCCACCAGCATTGGCGCGTCGATCCTGGGCGGCGTGTGCAACAATTCCGGCGGGTCGCTGTGTGAAAGGGGACCAAGCTATACTGAATTGGCGCTCTTTGCTCAGATAACGGCAAACGGCGATCTCAAGCTGGTGAACCATCTGGGGCTGGATTTGGGTGACACGCCGGAAGAAATACTCACCCGGCTTGACTGGGGCGAGTTCGACAAGACCAGCCCGCCGCCAGAAGGCAAGAATGCGTCTGACCCCGATTACACTACTATTTTGCGTGATGTTGAGGCTGATACGCCGTCGCGTTTCAATAACGATCCCCGGTTGTTGTTTGAAGCGTCGGGCTGCGCCGGTAAACTCATGGTTTTTGCCGTCCGGCTGGACACCTTTCCCACCAACACGCGGGAGCAGGTTTATTACATCGGCACCAATGATCCTGCGGATCTGACGGAGCTGCGGCGCCATATCCTGAAAAACTTCGCTACGCTGCCGGTGTCCGCTGAATATGTGCATCGCGAGTGCTTTGATATTGCGGCCAAATACGGCAAGGACACGCTTGTCATGATCGACAAGCTGGGAACCGACCGGTTGCCAATGTTTTTTGCCCTGAAAGGTGCCGTGGACGCGCGGTTGAACAAGTTTGCCCTGACACGCGGATTTACCGACAAGTTCATGCAGCTGGTTTCAAAGCTGTGGCCCAATCATTTGCCAAAGTTTCTGTATGACTATCGCGACAGGTTTGAGCATCACCTGATCCTCAAGATGCATGACGGCGGCATCGAAGAAGCGGCGGAGTTCCTGCCGGAGTTTTTGGACGGGCGGGACGCAGATTTTGTCACCTGTACCGCGCGGGAGGCAAAGATTGCCGGGTTGCACCGCTTTGCCGCAGCGGGCGCGGCGGTGCGGTATGGCCATGTGCATGCGCGTGATGTGGAAGAGATCCTGGCGCTCGATATTGCGTTGCGGCGCAACGATGAGGATTGGTTTGAAACCCTGCCGGATGAGATCACAGATCAGCTTTTGGGCAAGGTTTATTACGGGCACCTGATGTGCCACGTGATGCATCAGGACTACATCGTCAAAAAGGGCGCGGACCCCAAGGCGATCAAAGCCAAGATGTTGGAGATTTTGGATCAGCGCGGGGCGGAATATCCGGCTGAACACAACGTCGGGCACCTCTATAGGGCCAAGCGGGAACTGGCCGCGCATTACAAAGCCTGTGATCCTACCAATTCGTTCAATCCAGGTATCGGCAAGATGTCGAAAGCCAAATTCTACGGCGACGCGGGTTGAGGTAACCCGGCCTCAGGGGGTATCGAACCCCCGTTCAGCCGCGTCGGCTGCGCCGACGGGTCCCGGCGCACCGTGTGGGTAAAATCCGGCGATGGCATTTGTTAGGTTTCACGCTAAACCTGACAGGGCAGGGGCCAAAGGGAGATTGCCGTGGGGTTTGATATCGCAACACATTTGCCGGACGGCACGCCAGACGCGGGCCAACCCTGGCGCGCGTTTCCAGAGTACAATTTTGTTGGTGGTCACATCGACAGCGCCACCGTTCCGGTAGACAGCTTGCGCGCCGCCATGGACAGAGGATTGGCGAAAGCCGGGGCTGATCTGGCCACCTATTATTTGCAATCAGGGCCACAAGGGTACACGCCTTGTCGCGACTACGTGGCCCATAAGCTGAAGGCTTACGCCGGGATCAAGGCAACGGCAGATGACGTATTGCTAACCAGCGGGTCGTTGCAAGCCATGGACCTCGTGAACCGGCTGCTGGTGCGGGCCGGGGACACGGTGATAGTCGAGCAATCGAACTACGGCGGCACGTTTTCCAAGCTGCACGCCATCGGCGTGCATATGGTTGCGGTCCCGCTTGATGATCAGGGCATGCGAATGGATGCGCTTGAGGAGGTACTCAAAGACCTCAAGACGCGCGGTGTGCGCCCGAAGTACATCTTTTCGATTAACACGGTGCACAACCCGACGGGTACCATCCTGCCGCTCGACCGACGCTATCGTTTGCTGGAACTGGCCCGCGAATACGACGTGCCGATATTCGAAGATGAGTGTTATTCGGACCTGGTGTGGGAAAACACCCGCCCGCCCGCGCTGCGCGCGCTGGATGATGCGGGTCAGGTGATCCATATCGGGACGTTTTCCAAGACAGTCGGTCCGGCCCTGCGGGTTGGCTATATCAATGCGGATTGGGACGTTCTTGGGCGACTGATTGCGCTGAAAACCGATGCTGGCTCCCCCGCGCTGGAACAGATTATGCTGGCGGAGTGGTGCCCGGATCACTTTGACGATCACGTGCGCCACTGCAATTCGGTGCTGAAGGGCAAGCTTGATGCCCTGACCGCGGCACTGGACCAAAGCTTTGGCACTTCGGTGCATTACGACGTGCCGCCGGGCGGCATATTCTTGTGGATGAAACTGCCCGATGGCGACAGTGCCGCGCGGCTTGCCGCGGTGGCAGGCGACGAAGGGGTGGCGTTGAACCCGGGGCCAGAATGGGCGCTGGGTGAAGATGCAGATGGCTGGATCCGTTTGTGTTACGCAAACCCGCCTATTGAGGTGATCCAGACGGGTGTTGCAAAGCTGGCGGCGATTTGCCAGCGCGAGTTTGGCGTGCCGGAAGTAAGTGGGAACAAACAATTGTAGACCGACTGGCGCAAAGCAGGGCCATTGCGGACCTTTTGGATCGACAATTGCGGATCTAGCCCTGCAGTTCCATCCGCCGGGTCTGCCACATGCGCCGCAAAAACGCCGCTATGAAAACCGCTGTCAGCGTCAGCACAATCGTCGGCGCCGGTGCGCTGTTAAGGTGGAAGGCCAGATATGTGCCGCCCAACATAGCCCCCATATTCACACACACCGACACCCACAACATGGTCTGAAACCGCCGCACCAGCAGAAACGCAATTGCGCCGGGCGCAATCAGCAACCCGATGGCCAGGATCAACCCGGTGGACGCAAGCGTGGCCACGATGGTCAGCGACAAGGCCGCTAAAAGTCCGTAGTGCAGCGCGTTCACCCAAAGGCCGGATGCCTGCGCCTGCGCCGGATCAAAACTGTGCAGCAGCAAATCGCGCCACTTGAGCATGACCCCGGCAGACACAATCGCCGCGATAATCCCGGCAGTCCATAAATCATGCCCGTCCACGCCAAGCATATTGCCAAACAGGATGTGGCTGAGATGGGCCGCTGTATCGAGCCACACGTAAAGCACGATGCCAAGCCCAAACATGCCGGAGAAGACAACCCCCATCACCGTGTCCTGCTTGACCCGGCTGTTGGAAGCCAGATACCCCGTCAAAACCGCACACAGCATGCCCGCAGCAAAGGCGCCGAGCAGCAGTGGCGCGCCCAATACATAAGCCAGCACAATCCCCGGTAGCACCGCATGGGCTACCGCGTCACCCATAAGCGCCCAACCTTTCATCACCAGAAAGCACGACAAAAGTGCGGTAGGCACCGACACGATCGCGGCAATCAGAAATGCGTTTTGCATGAAGGCAAATCGAAAGGGCAGGGTGAGCGTTTCCAGATCCATCAGATCTCTTCCGGGCGTTGATGCAAAGCGCGCACGGCCTTGCGCCGGGCGGCCAACGCACCGTGTTTGGGCGCAAATACAAAAGCCAACAGAAAGATCAGCGTTTGCAGGCAAACGATGATGCCGCCTGTCGCCCCGTCCAGAAAGAAGCTGATGTAAGCGCCGCTGAAACTGGTCAGGGCGCCGATGGCCACAGAGGTGGCGATCAGGCGTGGAAACCGGTCGCACAGCAGATACGCTGTGGCGCCGGGTGTGACCACCATTGCGATTACCAGAAAAGCGCCAACGGTTTGCATGGCCGCCACAACAGATGCGGACAGCAAGACAAAGAAAATCGCTTTCAACACATCAGGGTTAAGCCCGATGGAACGCGCGTGGCTTTCATCAAAGAAAACAACCATCAGGTCTTTCCATTTCGCCAGCAGAACGGCTAGCGTCACAAAGCCTATGATGGCAAGCTGCAACGTGTCCTCCGGCGTGATGGCCAGGATATTGCCCATGGTGATCGTTTCCACTGATACCGAGATTGGGCTGACTGAAACGATGAACAGGCCAAGGCCAAAGAAACTGGTGAAAATAATGCCGATCACCACGTCTACTTTCAGCCCGGATCGATTGGTTAAAAATAACATGGCACCGGCTGCCAGCCCGCCCGCCACAAAAGCGCCGAGCGCGAAGGGTATCCCTAGCAAATAGGCCCCTGCAACGCCGGGGACGACCGAATGGGACAGGGCGTCACCGATCAGCGACCAGCCTTTCAACATCAAGTAAGCGGACAAAAACGCGCAAACCCCGCCGACCAGGGCGGACACCCACATGGCATTTGCCATGTACGAATAGCTAAAAGGTTCCAGCAGCAGATCCATCATTCCGACGTCTCTGATTTTTGGGTCACGTCGCCGTATTGCACAAATGGCCGCTCGTCATCGGTCAGGATCGTCACTGACCGGGCGTCCTCGTCATCGTGGAGCGCGTCGCCACCCAATGTGAACCGGCGCAGGACACCACCAAAGGCTTCCTGAAGGTTTTCGCGGGTGAACGTGGTCTCCGTCGGGCCGTGGGCCAGAACCGTGCCTTTGACCAGGATCGTGCGGTCGCAAAATTCCGGGACGGAGCCGAGGTTGTGCGTGCTGACCAGCATCACTCGACCTTCGTCCCGCAGATCGCGTAGCAAGGCGACGATCTGGTCTTCGGTTTGCACATCAACGCCGGTGAACGGTTCATCAAGCAGGATGACCTGTCCGTCCTGGGCCAGCGCGCGGGCCAGAAAGACACGTTTGCGTTGGCCGCCTGATAATTCACCGATCTGGCGCTTGCGAAACTCTGCCATGCCCACCCGGTCGAGCGCTTGCGCCACCGCCGCATGGTCCGCCGCCTTGGCGCGCCGCAGCGGGCCCATATGGCCATAACGGCCCATCATGACGACGTCTTCGACCAGTACCGGGAACGCCCAGTCGACCTCTTCTGACTGGGGTACATACGATACCAGGTTTTGGCGAAGCGCGGTTTTCACGCCTTGCCCGAGGATCGATATCTGGCCTTTTGCGGCTGGGACAAAGCCCATAAGGGCCTTGAAAAGCGTAGATTTTCCAGCCCCGTTCACGCCTACTAAGGCTGTGACCGTGCCGCGCGGAATTTCAAAGCTGGCCTCCCATAAAGCCGTGTGACCGTTACGATAGGTTACGGTCACATCGTTGGCGGAAATACCGGTGTCAGCCATGGGGTTTTGGGCTGTCAATTGGTTGCCGCCGTTATCCCATCGGCGACCGTGGTGGCGGTGACACGCAGTAAGTCCAAGTATGTGGGCACCGGCCCATCTGCGGTGCTGAGGCTGTCCACATACAGCACTCCACCATACCGAACGCCGGTTTCGCGGGCCACTTGTTCAGCTGGGGCGGTGTTGACCGTGCTTTCGCAGAAAACTACTGCAATATCGTTGGCGCGAACCCCGTCGATGACCTTGCGCACCTGCTGCGGTGTACCAACTTGATCCGCGTTCATCGGCCAAAGGTAAAGCTCTTTCATATCAAAATCGCGGGCGAGGTAGGAAAACGCCCCTTCACACGTGACCAGCCATCGGCGATCTTCCGGGATCGTGGCAACTGCCGCTTGCAGAGGTTCAATTGTGGCGCGCAGCGCGTCTTTGTAACTGGCAGCATTGGAGGCATAAACAGCGGCATTGTCTGGATCATGTTCCGACAGCGCCTTCGTAATATTGTCGATGTAGATCAAGGCGTTGCCAAGACCCATCCAGGCGTGGGGATTTGGCTTCCCGGTGTAGCTTCCTGATGCAATGGCAATCGGGTCGATACCTTCGGTCAGTGTGGCAGACGGCACGTCGCCCAGCGTTGACAGGAACTGTTCAAACCAAAGCTCCAGGTTCATCCCGTTCCATAGGATCAAATCAGCATCAGTCGCGCGTACAATGTCCTGGGGGGTGGGTTCATATCCATGAATTTCAGCGCCTGGTTTGGTGATCGACACGACATCCGCTGCATCGCCGGCCACATTGGCCGCCATGTCAGCGAGGACCGTGAAGGTTGTGACGACCTTCAGCTTGTCAGCCTGGGCGGCAGAAAAGGGAAGGCACAAAGCGGCCACTGCCGCGAGACCTTTTAGGATGGGATTCATTCAGGGCTCCAAAGGGCTGAGGGAACTTGAAATTGCAAGTCAATCGCAGCTTATCTCAGTTGCGAATTAGTCGCAATAAGAAAGCGGACAAGGCTTAGCGGCGAAAAAAGGCCCGGTCGTGGGACACGACCGGGCTAGGTACCTGATGAATGACCAACACCCGTAAGGAGATCGGCCATGAGGCAGTTTCATGAATTTTCAGCCTCAGGTCCGGTTGCCCAGCCAGGGTGTCCGCTTGCTTCAGAAACGGGTCGCGTAAGCTTCCCGAGACGAGGATCCGAAGCGCACGGGGACACACCCGATTCGAAAATCCATTTGATGAAAGTAGCATGAATGGTAGCTTAGGTGAAGCAATCTACCATTTGTAGGGGGTCGCCATAGCTTGGCTTTAAGTGGACGAAAAAAGTTAAGTTTAGGTTAAGTCTGCCGGAATGCTGGAGGATTCAGGCTTCCACAGACTGTCCACAGGTTATCCAGATTGCGCCCGGGCCGATGGTCTGAGACATTGGCGCTCAAACGAAGACAGGGCAGTAAAAATGAGCAGCGTTACACCTTTGCAAGAGGGGCCACCGCCAGGTGCGGGCGTCGAAGAAAGTGTGGAGCTGCCCCATTCCATTGAGGCAGAACAGGCACTCCTGGGCGCGCTTTTGGTCAACAACGAAGTTTATGACCGCGTCGCGGCGCTGGTAAATGAGGAACACTTCTACGATCCGGTGCATGGGCGCATTTTTTCGGTTATCGCGCGGCGTATTCAGAAAAACGCGCTGGCAAGCCCGGTCACGATCAAAGCGTTTCTGGAAGATGATCCCGGCTTGGCGGAACTGGGTGGGCCTTCGTATCTGGTCCGGCTCGCAGGCGCGTCGATGTCTGTCTTTGCGGCACGCGATTATGCGCAAATGGTTTATGACCTGGCAATCCGGCGGGACCTGATCGCAATCGGTGAGGAGATTAGCGAAAAAGCCAAACTGATGGACGTGGAAGATGAACCGTCCGAGCAGATCGTGAATGCGGAACAGCGGCTTTATCAGTTGGGGGAACAAGGTAAGGTCGACAGCGGCTTTCAGTCTTTTCTGAAGGCTGTGACAGACGCGGTAAACGTCGCCAACGCAGCTTACCAACGGGACGGCGGTTTGGCGGGCATGTCGACAGGCCTGCGTGATCTGGACAAAAAGCTGGGCGGATTGCACAGGTCTGATTTGTTGATCCTGGCGGGTCGCCCATCCATGGGTAAGACCTCTTTGGCTACCAACATCGCGTACAATATCGCGCGCAATCATCGGTCAGGGCATTTGCCCGACGGCAGTGAAGGGTCGGTGACAGGTGGCGTTGTGGGGTTCTACAGCCTGGAGATGTCCGCCGAACAGCTTGCCGCCCGGATTTTAAGCGAGGCTGCCGAAGTACCATCAGAGCAAATCCGCCGTGGTGATATGACGGAGGATGAGTTTCGCCGCTTTGTAGAGGCTGCAAAAGAGCTGGAAAACTGCCCGCTCTACATTGATGACACGGCTGCCTTGCCAATTAGCCAACTGGCCGCACGCGCCCGGCGATTGAAGCGGACAAGCGGGCTGGATGTGTTGATTGTGGACTATTTGCAGCTGGTGCGCCCCGCCACGGCCAAGGACAGCCGGGTCAATGAGGTGTCGGAGATTACTCAAGGCTTGAAGGCGATTGCCAAGGAGCTCGACATCCCTGTTGTGGCATTGTCGCAGCTTTCGCGGCAGGTGGAGAGCCGGGATGACAAACGACCACAGCTGTCTGACCTACGGGAATCGGGCTCAATTGAGCAGGACGCTGATGTGGTGATGTTTGTGTACCGCGGCGAATACTACAAAGAGCGGGAAAAACCGGCCGACCACGACACAGAAAAGATGATGTCCTGGCAGGCGGAGATGGAAGAGCTTTACGGCAAAGCTGAGGTTATCATCGGCAAGCAACGCCATGGTCCGATTGGGTCGGTAGATCTGGCGTTTGAGGGGCAGTTTACGCGATTCAGCGATTTGGCGCAGGGTTGGCAGTCCGGGGAAACTGGATTTTAGGGTCCCGGATTTTTGGATAATCTGGCGATTGTTGTTTTTGTAAGTGATTGATGCTTTGGCGGAAAGTCGGACCTTACCTACCTTCTACGACGCGTAACCACTTACGCGTCTAGATTAACACTCTGGCAATTTTTTGCGTCGGTTGGAATTTTGTGGCCGTCGGCTGTGGAAACCAACCGAATTGCCGCATCATTTGACCGTCCAAAACACGTCAAATCCCGGATTGAAAACCGTGACCGGGCCTTCACCAGTTTCAATCCGCTCTGGAAATTGTACCGGCTCCGACCCCTTTTGCAGCGTGATCGTGGCCTCATTCACCGGCAGTCCGTAAAAGCCGGGACCGTGACGGGACGCAAATCCCTCCAGCTTGTCCAGAGCCCCTTCCTGCTCAAACACATGCGCAAGCAAGCTCATAGTATTGGTGGCACTAAAAACACCGGCGCAACCGCACTCGCAAATTTTGTTTGGATCCGTATGAGGTGCGCTGTCTGTACCCAGAAAGAATCGTTCGTCCCCGCCGGTTGCGGCAGCGCGCAATGCTAACCGGTGTTCTTCACGCTTCAGCACCGGCAGACAGTAATAATGCGGGCGTATACCCCCAACCAACAGGTCGTTTCGGTTCAAAACCAGGTGGTGCGTCGTGATCGTGCCGCCCATATTTGCTTGGCTGGCCACATACTCCACGCCGTCGCGCGTCGTGATGTGCTCCATAACCACTCGCAATCCCGGTACACGTGCCCGTAGAGGGTCCAGCACCGTTTCGATGAACACTTTCTCTCGGTCGAAAATGTCCACTTCATTTGCAGTGACTTCACCATGGGCGCACAGCGGGCAGCCAATCTCTGCCATGCGCTCCAACACAGGGATCACGCGGTCAAAATCACGTACGCCACTATCCGAATTGGTTGTAGCCCCGGCGGGATAGAGCTTTACCGCTGTGATCACATTTTCAGCGTGTGCTGCGGCCAAATCATCCGGGTCAGTTTTTTCGGTTAGGTAAAGCGTCATAAGGGGTTTGAAATTAGAACCTTGCATGGCGCTTTGAATGCGATTTCGATAAGCTATGGCATCCGTCTTTGTCACCACCGGCGGGACGAGATTGGGCATGATGATGCCGCGGGCGAAGTGGCGTGCCGATTCTGGCAAGACGGCTTCCATCATGGCGCCGTCACGCAAATGCAGATGCCAGTCATCGGGGCGGCGGATCGTAAGGGTCTGTGTCATGACGCTGTTGTTAGGCGGCAGACCGCGCCGGGGCAAGCCTCAAGCACGGCGCAAAAGCGCAGTTGTTATGCCCATTGCGATCAGCGCCGCACCACCCATCCGGGTCATCCAGGTAAGCACTGCAGGCCGGCCAATGCGGTCGCGCATGGCATCTGCCAAAAGCGCGTAAATCAGCGTGTTGCCGGTCGCCAGCCCGACAAATGTCGCGATCAAAATTGCGAATTGGGGTGCCAGCGCGGCTTGCGTGTCCACGAACTGCGGCACAAACGCGATGAAAAAGGTGATACCCTTTGGGTTCAGGGCTGTGACCAAACATGCGTGTCCGAAAACGCGTCGGGCGGGCGCAGGTCCTTCATTACCGATGTCACCCAACCGCGCGCTTGGTGCGGTTCTAATCAACCCAATACCAAGCCAAATCAAGTAAATGGCGCCAACCCATTTCAGCACCGTAAATGCGGTGGCGGAGGCCAAAACAAGTGCGCCTAGACCCAGCAACGATGCCGTTATGGCAATAAAATCTCCCAAAGCTACACCTAAGGCCGTGGCCACAGCTACCCGGCGCCCCTGAGACAGGGCATAAGATAGGATCAACAGAACCGTCGGTCCCGGGATGAGCAAAAGCGCCATCGTTGCTGCGCAAAACGCCAACCAGGTTTCAAATGCCATAGCGTTGACCTCCTCTTTTTGCGCAGCAAGCGACGAAATACTTCCACGCGCAACCGCAAAATACTTGAGCCATTGCGCAAGGCAGCCTATCTATCTGTTATTCTCAGGGCGGGGTGAAAGTCCCCACCGGCGGTTACAGCCCGCGAGCTTCTTGAACGGCGCGCTCCGATCACAAATAGGATCCAACGCGTGCCGCTCAACAGGCAGACACCGGTGAAATTCCGGGGCCGACGGTCATAGTCCGGATGGTAGAGAATGGGGTGTGTCGGGCATACCGGCATACGCCCCTTGCGCCTTTGGGATGTCGATCTGACAACAAAAGGAGCGAACAGATGACAGACCAGAAACAGAAAATCGCCTTCATCAAGGCTCGTTGGCACGCAGATATCGTGGATCAGGCGGGTGTTGGTTTCCAAGCTGCCTGGCCGGATGTGGCCATAGATTTCCACGACGCGCCAGGGGCCTTTGAAATGCCGCTATTGGCAAAAAAACTTGCCAAATCAGGTGACTACGCCGCCGTTGTAGCCGCGGCATTTGTCGTGGACGGCGGGATATACCGCCATGACTTTGTGGCAGCCGCTGTCGTGGACGGGCTGATGCGCGCCCAACTGGATACCGGAGTGCCGGTGCTATCCGTCAGTCTGACGCCGCATCATTTTCAGGAAACCGAAGACCACCGCGCTTTCTTTCATGCTCATTTCTTCAAAAAAGGGCAGGAAGCGGCACATGCCGCCCAAATGTTGTTAGACGCTGAAACACCGAATAGCCGCGCCGCTTGAAGCGGCCAAGCGGGCCGGTTAAACTCGGCCCGCACATTTTGGGGAGGCCGCCTGCCAAAGCCGTAGTTGGCCTCCCCCGTTGACCCACAGCCCAATTATGCTACCCAGTTACGTTCAACCGCCGGGTTCGCCCGGTGCGGGTCAGGAGAACCCATGAAGGTGATCGTTTGCGGCGCTGGCCAGGTTGGCTGGCAGCTCGCCCGCTACCTCGCTGTTCAAGGCAACGACGTGACCGTTGTCGACAACAACGCAGCCCTGATCCACCAGGCAACCGACACGCTTGATGTCTCAGGTGTGACTGGCTTTGCCAGCTACCCGGATGTGCTGACGCGTGCGGGCGCACGAGATGCCGATATGCTGATCGCGGCAACTCATTCGGACGAGGTCAACATGGTAACTTGTCAGGTCGCCCACTCGGTCTTTTCGATCCCGCGCAAAGTGGCGCGGTTACGGGCGCAGTCTTACCTCGACGTGATTTATACGGATCTTTATCAGCGCGATCACCTGCCGATTGACGTCGTGATCTCTCCAGAGCTGGAGGTTGCCGCAGCTGCAGTCCGGCAGCTAACCGCGCCGTCCACTTTCGACAACGAACCTTTTGTGGGTGGCCAGCTGGAGATGTTGGGGATCGAGCTTGACGATGACTGCCCGGTGCTGGGCACGCCTCTGCGCGAATTGTCGGAACTTTTCTCCACGCTGCGCGCCATGGTGGGCGGTATCCGCCGCGATGAAAAACTCTGCGTGCCCAGGTCCAAAGATGACTTGCGATCAGGGGATCAGGTTTTTGTTTTCGCTCATAAAGAGGATGTGGACCGGACACTGGAAATTCTCGGCAAAACCTCCAAGAAGCGCGAACGCGTCATTATCATCGGGGGCGGCAATGTGGGGCTTCAGGTTGCCAAACAGTTGGAACAGCGCAGCGAACGCATCCGGGCCAAAGTGATTGAACGCAATCGCGAATGCGCGGAACGGGCTGCCGACGCGCTGGAACGAACGATTGTGCTGCACGGCGACGGGCTGGACATGGAATTGCTCGAAGAAGCCAATTTGGAAAAATCTGACGCCATCCTGGCCGTCACGGACGATGACAAAACCAACCTACTGACAGCCACGCGGGCAAAGTCGGCAGGGTGTCCCATGGCGTTGGCGCTTGTAAATGATCACTCTCTGGGGCCACTAATGAAGCCTTTGGGGATCGACGCGTTCATCCACCCGCGCGCCACCACGGTCAGCTCGATCTTGCGCCACATCAGACACGGCCGCGTGCGTCAGGTCTATTCCATCGGGGATGCTGAGGCGGAGGTGATCGAGGCGCAGGTGCTGTCCACGTCGCCGATTTCCGGGCGACCAATCCGCGAAATTGACCTGCCCGATGGGGCGATGATTGTGGCCCTGCGCAAAGGCGACCAACTTGTCAGCCCCACCGGCAGCACGCGGGTGGATGAAGGGGACATCGTCGTTCTCTTTGCGCTGTCTGCAGGTGTGGCGGATGTGGAAGGTCTGCTGCAGGTCCAGATCGACTTTTTCTAATGATAGCCTGGATCAAAAGCCTTCCGCTTTTTGTGCTTTTGACCGGGCTTGCGGTAGGGGCGATGTATATCCCTATGGCGTTTGCAATCCGGCTTGAGGATTGGCTGGTTGCCCGCACCCTGTTTTATTACACCACCTTCCTGATGATACTGATCTCGCTCGTGGCCATCGCCGTGACGGGGTACCAATCACGCAACACCGCGCGAAACTATCTGGTGACTGTTTTTGTGGCGTTCACGCTGGTGCCGGCACTGCTGGCCATGCCGTTCAACTTCCTGGTGCCCGAAATTACCTATCTACAGGCCTATTTCGAAATGCTCAGCAGTTTGACCACTACCGGCGCCACGCTTTTCACCGACCCGTCGGTATTGCCCGCACCACTGCATTTGATGCGTGCGCTGGCAGGCTGGTTCGGCGGGTTTTTCATGCTGGTTGTGGCCATGTCGATCTTTGCACCCTTGCAAATCGGCGGGTTTGAAATCTTTAATGCGGCGCGGGGGACCGGGCGCGCAACCACCCAGATCCAGCCCACAGATGCCGCCCGCAGGCTAAGCAGATATGCGCGACAGATCTTTCCGATCTATCTTCTGGTGACAGCAATTCTGGCGCTTGCGCTGATGGTGGCCGGCGACCGGGTCCTGGTTGCGGTGATCCATGCCATGGCGATCTTGTCCACCTCCGGCATCTCGTCTGTCGGCGGCTTGTCAGGTACCAACAGCGGGTATGTGGGTGAGGCGCTGATCCTGTTTTTCTTTGTCTTTGCTATCTCGCGCCACACCCTTTTGTCCGGGCGCGAAGGCAGTTTGCTGAGCCGTGTGAAAGAGGACAAAGAGGTCAATCTTGCGCTTATCTGCGTGATCGTGATCCCACTGCTGCTGTTTGTTCGCCATTTCATGGTCACGACCGACGGTGATATCGAGCAAGAGGCCACAGGCGCCCTCATCGCACTTTGGGGTGGCGTTTTTACCGTGCTGTCGTTTCTGACAACAACCGGCTTTGAAAGTGCGGCTTGGGACGGATCGCGCAGTTGGTCGGGCCTGGGTACGCCAGGGCTCATCCTGATGGGCCTGGCGGTGATGGGTGGCGGCATCGCTACCACGGCCGGGGGGATCAAACTTTTGCGGGTCTATGCCCTTGTGAAACACGGCCAACGGGAGGTTCTGCGCCTTCGCCATCCAAACTCAGTCACCGGTCTGGCCAAACGGCAAAGAATGATACGGCGCGAGGCAGCCCAGGTTACATGGGTGTTTTTCATGTTGTTCTTGATGTCGCTTGCTGTGACTGCTCTGGTTTTATCGGCGACGGGAATGAACCTTGCTGACGCGCTTGTTTTTGCGACCGCCGCGCTGGCCAATACCGGTCCGCTTGTGGGGGCCGCAGGCAGTGGATTTACCGACTACGCGTCCATCAGCGACACAGCCAAGGCCGTGTTATGTGCTGCAATGGTCCTGGGTCGTCTTGAGGCCTTGGCCGTCATTGCCCTACTGAACCCGAACTATTGGCGCTAAAAGTCAGCGGCCAGGCAACCGTGGTAATGTCGGGCGTTCCATATCATTTCTCAGATTTGAGCTTTTTGTGCACAACGATGATCTCTTTTTTCACATCCATCGCTTTGGCGTAGACCTGCTTGTAGCTGTCGTAGAGCTTCTTGATCTCTTTTTTGCTGTCCAGATCCAGATCGTCGTTTTTCAGGAGCACAGGGATTTCATCTTTGATCATGATTTTGCTCTCATCGAGCCTGCGAAAATCCTTAAGCACACCTTCCATGACCTCCAACTGGCCTTTGATGTTGCTGACGTAGACTTTTGACAGTTCAGGCCAAACCTTTTTACGGTTGGGTTTCGACAGCATTTGCTGCTTGTCGGACGATAGATCATTTGCGCAGTCGTACATGTTCGTCATCACCTTGATGACACCGCAAGAGCTGCCTTGCGTCCACTTAATGCGCGGTGGTTTCATTTTCTTCAGCACGTCTTCCACGGTCTCGTAACGCAGTTTACCGTGCACTTGCTTATAAAGCTCGTTCCATCCCTTGATGAACTTCCACATCGGCATCGGATTTGGCTTCATAGCGCCGCCGACGATAATACCAGACGGTCGTACCTTGCCGACGATTTTTTGTCCGCCGTAGATTATGCCCCGATTGTCCGCAGGTCCCAACGTCTTTGCATTTGCTTTCAGCCAGGTTTGGAAAGCCTTCCAGTTTTCTTCTTGCGCTTTTTCTTCCAGAAAATTTGCCCCTTTGACCATCAGCTTTCCCCAAATCAGGTTTTAATAATGGGGCTACTCTACCAAAACGGGCGACTGGTTGAGCGTGAAAAGTTGCACAGTTTGCGTGAAAAAAAGGCGCCGCAACCGCGACGCCTCTAATGTTTTCGATGTTTGCGGACTTACTTCGGAATGGGGCCGATCATCATGATCATCTGGCGGCCTTCCATCTTCGGCATGTTTTCCACTTTGCCCGCCTCTGCCTCGGTCACATCACCCGCAACGCGTTGCAGCAGCTCAGCGCCCAGGCGCTGGTGCGCCATCTCGCGGCCACGGAACCGCAAGGTCACCTTCACCTTGTCGCCGTTTTCCAAGAACTTGAAGACGTTTTTCATCTTCACATCATAGTCATGAGTGTCCGTGTTAGGGCGGAATTTCACCTCTTTGACTTCGATGGTCTTCTGTTTCTTGCGCGCCTCTGATTCCCGCTTCTGCTGTTCATACTTGAACTTGCCGTAGTCCATCACCTTGCACACCGGTGGCGTGGCATTGGGCGAGATTTCCACAAGGTCCAGACCAGCCGCTTCAGCCAATTCCATACCGCGCGAAGGCGGCACAACGCCGACATTTTCGCCTTCAGCTCCAATCAGTCGAATTTCGGGGGCGCGAATACGGTCGTTTACGCGGGGGCCGGTATCGCGGGTCGGCGGCGCGTGGTGGGGTCTGCGTGCTATCGGTTTCTAGTCCTTTGTAGCGTCATAACTAAAGATACCCCGTATCTAGACCGCGGGGCAGGGTGGTTCAACCTGCCATTTCATCCGATAAGGCTCTAAATGGGCGGTTTTCTGGCATTTTTGGGTTGCACTGGACAGCACTTGACCCCAGCATCCGTCGCTAAAGGCGGTCCCGACCATCTGGGGAGCGCTGCGATGATTGGGGAATAACTATGAAGAACCTTGCAGCTGTTGTGGCAATCGGCGTTTTTGTCGCGATTTTCGCTTTTGCCTTTAATGATCGCCAGCGCGAGCGACTTGCTAAGGTAACCGCTGCGGAAGAGGTAGTAGCGACGGCACAATCCACACTTGAAACGGCCAGCGCCGCGGTCGCCGCCGCACAAACCGCCGCCGCAGATGCCACATCCGCGCTTGAGGCTGCAACAAGTGTTGTGGCAGAAAAAGCCGCCGCCCAAGAAGTTGCCAGCGCCGCAATGGCTGAGGCGCAGACTGCTGCCACTGCAGCATCAGATGCGGTCACTAAGGCAACTGCCGCCTTAAAAGAGGCGACCGAGGCCGCAACCACCGCTAAATCTTCTGCCGAAGCCATGACAACGGATGCTGCCAAAGCCGCTCTCGAAGCTGCAAATGATGCCAAAGCCGCCGCGATGGCGCCGCTTGACGCAGCTAATGCGAAATTGGCTGACGCAACGGCTGCCTTGTCTGCCCGCTCCGAAGCGGTGGAGGCCGCAAAGGCGCAAGTGACAAAACTTGCAGCCTCTAATGATGCTGCAGAAGGAATGGCCAGTGACGCTCAAGCCCTGGTAGAAGAGGCCCGAAACGTTGCAGCCACGGCCTCTGACCGTGCAGCGGAAGCGCAATCCGCATCGGAAGCTGCACAGGCTGAATTTGCTGCGGCAGACACCGCCGCGCAATCTGCTGCAACAGCTGCATCGGACGCCGCTGCTACAGCCGCCGCCGCGCAAGAGACGGCCGACGCCAAGGCTGCAGAAGCTGCCTCCGCCCAGGCAGACGCTGCTGAGGCAAGCTCCAACACTTCTGAAGACAGTAACACCGCTGCTGTTGCTGCGGAAAAAGCTGCTGCTGCAACGGCAGCTGCGCAAACCGCAGCTGACGAAGCTGCGGCCGCAGCTTCAGCAGCTCAAGAGGCACAGGCTGCATCAGATGCGGCCGCAGCTACTTTGGCTGAGGCCAGATCAGCAGCGGAGACCGCTGCTGCGTCGTCCACGGAAAGCCAGGCCGCCGCGCAAAAGGCACAAGAAGCTGCAGATGCCGCTGCCGCCTCTGCTGCGTCAGCCGCAGACAATGCCGTATCTGATGAAACCGCACTTGGGTCGGCCCAGGAGGCGCTCAACGCAGCTGTTGCTGCCGAAACTGCTGCCAAAGCAGCTCAGGCAGATGCCCAATCTGCCGTGGATAGTGCACAAGCCGCAATTGCCAGCGCCGAGGGCGATTCTGACGCAGCACAGGCCGCTTTGACGGAAAGCCAAACGGCTATGGCAGCCGCGCAAGAGGCGTCCGCTGCCGCTGATGCCGCTCGATCCTCTGCTGCCGAAGATGTTGCCACCGCTGAAGCGGCCGTTGCATCTGCCAACGATGCGCTTGCCCAAGCTGTTGCCGCCAATGATGCTGCCGCTGCGGCTTTGGCAGAGGCGCAGGGCGCAAAAGATGCGGCCACCGTAGCGCTGGACACGGCGAAAGCTGCGCTGGCAGACGCAACGTCACAATCAGAGGCTGCTCAAACCGCTCTCACCGATGCGGAAGAAAGCCTGGCAAAGTTAAACTAACCGTCCAAATTTCAACGGTTAAGCAGGTTCGCGCGTAGTTTCGCCGAACCTGCGCTTGTCGATGGCGGGCCGCCGCCGATAAATCTACTTTCCCCTTGAATTACCTACTTAGGCTGCGCATCTGAGCCAAGCATACGCGGCTCTTTTGCTGCGAAGATTGCCCAGAAAGGGGACCAGAAATGAACAAATGGATTATCGCGCTTGTCGTCCTAGCAGCCGGCGTTGGCGGCTATTTTATTTTTAGCGGCCAACCTGCGCAGGAAACACCGGCGCCGCAAAACGCCGCCGTTGAAACGGATACGCAAGAAGTGACTGCAGAAGAAGAGACTGCAGAAGACACAACAGAGGAAACCGTCGAGGAAACTGTTGAAGAAGCAGAAGATACAACCAAAACCGCCGTGGAAGAGGTTGTGGACACGGCCAAGGAAGCCACCGAAGAAGCCGTCGATGAGGCGGTTGACAGCGCCAAGGAAGTGGTTGAAGGGGCCGTTGAAAGCGCCACAGGCTCTGCCGAGATCGCTGAAACTGTTGCGGAAACTGCCGCAGAGGCCGCCAAAGACGCAGTTAAAGACACCGCCAACGAGGTGGTGGACACGGTCACTGAGACTGTTACTGAAACGGTAACAGACACCGTCAAAGAAGCGGTCACCGATACTGTAAAAGAAGCAGTTACCGAGACCGCTACAGAAGCTGCCACCGACGCGGCAACGGACACAGTCAAATCTGTGACCGAAGGTTTGACGACCAGCGGTTCAGACTAGACGTAAAAAAGCCCGCAGCACCGTTGCTGCGGGCTTTTCTTCGAAATTGGTCTCAATTTCTTTTGGTAATTCCAATTTATTGCGTGCATCTGCCACGCGCTGATTGCAGCGTTTCCGAATCCTGTTAACATCCACCGCTGGAGGTGGAGTATGGATAAAGCGCGTCCCAAAAAAGTGGCGATATTTGGTGGCGGATGTGCAGGCGTCTCCGCAGCCTTTGAATTGACCCGTCCAGAACGAAATGGGGAGTTTGAGGTCACGCTCTACCAGATGGGCTGGCGGCTGGGCGGCAAGGGCGCCTCAGGCCGGGATGCTGCTACCGGGCGGATCGAAGAACACGGGCTCCATCTTTGGATGGGCTTTTACGAAAATGCTTTTCGGTTCATGCGCGATTGTTACGCTGAACTGGATCGCCCTGCCGGGCATCCGCTGCGCACCTGGGATGAAGCCTTTGTGCCCGACAACTATGTGGGCGTGACGGAAAAGCTGGGCGACAGCCAATGGGCCAATTGGGCTGCGTTCTTTCCACCCTCCGCAGGATTGCCGGGGGACCCGCTGTCAGGCCAAAATCCGTTTTCCGTCTCTGGCTATCTTGCCCATTGCATGCGGCTTTTGCACACGCTGATGCTTAGCGTGCAGGACCGGGGCCATGAACCACCCAACATTAAAGATACCGGTGTTACGCAGGCGGCTTCCCAATTGGTCACAAGCCTGCTGAGTTGCGCCACCAAAGACACCCTGGGCACGGCACGGCGCGCTGTGAAATACGGCCAACTTGCCGTTGGCACCCTGATCCTGGAGGCGATCAATACGCTGCAAACCCTGCTCGGCGCGCTGCGTCCGGGCCAGAATGCCGCCGCTACGCAAAGCCTGCTTGACCCATTGGCCATCACCATCCGCAGATTTCTGGAAAACATGGTCATCACCGACCCTGAAACCCGCCGGATATGGGAAGTGATCGACGTGGTGCTGGCTATTGTGCGCGGTGTGTTGCGCGAAGGGGTACTGTTTTCGCCGCGCGGGTTTGATTTGCTGGATAAATATGACTGGCGGGAATGGCTGCTGAGCCATGGCGCTGCGCAAGCGACCATCGACAGCGCGTTCATTCGCGGCTCCTACGACCTGCTGTTTGCCTTCGAAGAAGGCGACGTAAACCTGCCCAGCCTTGCCGCAGGTCAGGCGATCCGTGGCGCCATGCGGATGTTTTTCACCTATCGCGGCGCGCTTTTTTGGAAAATGCAGGCGGGCATGGGCGATGTGGTGTTTGCCCCGGCCTACGAGGTTTTGAAGCGTCGCGGCGTAAAATTCGAATTTTTCCATCGGCTTGAAAAATTGGGTCTGTCGGCGGACAAGTCGCATGTGGAAACGGCGACCGTCACCGTGCAGGCTGAGGTTAAAGAGGGTGCCGACTATGATCCTCTGGTTCCGGTCAAAGGCCTGCCTTGCTGGCCCGCGTTGCCGCAGTATGACCAACTGAAATACGGAACGCAGCTTGGCAAAAAGCGGTGGAACCCGGAAGAGCCGGACGATGACCGCTCGGTTTCCATAAAAACGCTCAAAGTGACTGAGGATTTTGATTTTGCCATGCTCGCTGTGGGATATGGTGCCGTTCCGGGCATTTCCGAAGAACTGATCGCCGCCGAACCTGCCTGGCAGCGCATGGTGGACAGCGTGCAGACGGTTGCGACCCAGGCGTTCCAGGTCTGGCTTGACGAAAACGTGGATGATCTGGGCTGGCAGCATCCGCCGATTAATATCTCCGGCTATGTGGAGCCGTTCGATACCTGGGCAGACATGCGTCAGCTGATCGAAAAAGAAGATTGGCCGACCGATCCCAAAGCAATTGCCTATTTCTGCTCGGTTCTGCCGGATACGCAGTGTGGCGAGGGCGCGGACGCAGCTGTGCGCGACGGTGCGATCAACTTCCTCAACCGGGACGTGGCGCATTTCTGGCCTGATGCCGTGACTAATGAAGGTTTTCGGTGGGAGCTGCTTTCGGGGGCTGAGGGCACTGGCGAAGCGCGATTTGAAAGCCAGTTCTGGACGGCTAACACGTCCCCGACCGAACGTTATGTCCTGTCGCTTCCGGGGACGCTCGACCAACGCATTTCACCGCTCGACAATCGTTTTGACAATTTCACTGTGGCAGGCGACTGGACCGGCTGCGGGCATATGGCTGGCTGTGTAGAAGCGGCCGTCATGTCCGGACTTTTGGCCGCCAGCGCGCTTTCCGGCACGCCGCATCTTTCCCATATTATCGGATACGACCACCCATGACCCAATCCAAAGAAAGATTGCGCCGGGCTGACCCGGACCGCACCCAACCCTACCGCAGCATGATGCACGCTTTTGGCAAAGGGGAAGCGGGCGGCCCGCCGGGCGGACACCCTTTAGGGATCGGGGGCGCAGTATCAGCCGGGCAATCGTATGCCGATCGCGCGGTGCAAGAGGCCTCTGATTTGGTGGACCGCCATATCCGCACCGGCGCGGCTAAAACGGAACAGATCGACAACAGCTTTCAGGGAATGTCCTGGCTTAGCACACTGGCCCAGTCGCAGGATCTGGCGGGGCTGATGACCCAGGCCACAAAAGCCTATTCTGAAATTACAACAATGTGGGTGGAACTGGCCGCAACGATCCGGGATCATTTGGCAAATACGCGCGCGCCGGCTCAAACAGACGGCGCCCAAAACGCTGCTCCGGCTGGGGAAACGCCAGTGTTGCGACTGCGCGCGTCCTGCATGGTGGAGGCGCGCGTTGATATGTTGCGCCCCGGCACACCTGAACGCGCAACTCAACTCGCGCCCGAGGAGGCTGATCAAACCGGATCAAATCTCGCAGCGCGCCTCGAAGACGGTCACCTTGTGGTCACTGTACCGGCAGGGCAGACGCCCGGTCGGTATAATGGGCTTTTACTGGACGGCTCAGGTGGGCCCGTAGGTGTCATAATGGCAGAAGTGTTTGCCGATGATGGCAGCGCGGCATGAACGTACAAGCTTTTGACACTGTCACCCCTGTACTGGAAGAATACGGCAGCCTGACACGCGCCGCCATGGACGCCTACCTGCCGAAATGGGAACCGCGCGCCTACCTATATGACCCCATTGCAGATTACCCCGCACGCGGCGGGAAAATGATGCGCCCCAGTATTTGTATCGCCACGGCTGCCGCTTTTGGCGCACCGCCAGAACGTGCGGTGAAGGCTGCGGTATCGATAGAAATGTTGCACAATGCGTTGCTGATCCATGACGACATCGAAGACGAAAGCGAAGAACGGCGCGGGGCCGCCACGCTACACGTGAAACACGGGACTGCGCTGGCGCTGAATGCTGGTGACGCACTGGCGATGATGAGCATGCGCCCGCTTTTTGACACGGCCCGGTCGATTGCACCAAATCTGGCCATGGGACTTTTTCAGGATTTTGAGCGCATGGGCCGCGAAAGTGCGGAGGGGCAGGCGATGGAGCTTGGCTGGCGCGCCGACCCGACCGTGCGCGTGACCCGCAACGACTATCTTGAAATGGTGTTGAAAAAGACCTGCTGGCTGGCAGGCATCTTCCCAACCCGTCTTGGCGCCATGCTCGGGCTCTCCAACAATGGGGTGATTGCGCCGGATGCCTTTATCCGGTTTGGCTTTTTCTTTGGCGCGGCCTTTCAGATCCATGACGATGTCATGAACCTGCAGGAACGCGACGCCTACGGCAAAGAAATGTGCGGGGATTTGTGGGAGGCGAAGCGTACCTTGATGCTGATCGACCTGGCAGAGCAATTTGGTGACGCTGATACCGCGCGACTGCAAAAATTCCTGGCCCAAACCCGCGAGACACGTGAAGAGACAGATGTTTTGTGGCTCTTGGATGTGATGCATGAAACCGGCGCGTTGGACCGGGCGATTAACTTTGCGAAAGCTTTGGCCCAGGCGGCGGTGGCAGAGTTTGATCAGGCCTTTGCCAGCGTCCCGGCAAGCCGCGACAAGACGTTCATACGGGATTTAACCACATGGACCTTCCAGCGCGGGCATTAACAGGTTAACGTCCATGTCCAAGAAGGAAAATTGGACCGAAGCTGTGAACCCACAAGAAGAGCTGCGGACATTCCTTGGCCTGCACGGGCTTGACCAGTATTTCGACACTATGGCCGCTGAAGATATCAGCGTCGCCATGCTGCGCGAGCTGGAAGAGGCCGACTTCAAGGAACTTGGCCTTACCATGGGCCACCGCAAAACGTTGCGCAAAGCGCTCGAAGAAGGTGAGACGGTTGATAAAGATCGCACGGACCAGCGCCGCCAGGTGACTGTGCTGTTTTGCGATATGGTTGGCTCTACAGACCTCGCATCGCGTTATGACGCTGAGGATATGGCCGATATCTTTGACCGCTACCACCGCCACGTCAACCAAGTGATTGAGGCCCATGGCGGGCGTCCGCTGTATACCCAAGGTGACGGCATCATCGCGTGTTTTGGTTATCCCAAGGCAGCCGAAGATGACGCCGAACGTGCGACCCGAGCGGCTTTGGCCATATCGCGGGAGATACCTGCAATGCAGTTCAGTGACGCGCTGGTTTTGCACACCCGCGTTGGCATCGCCACCGGACGGGTTTTTGTACGCGGTCAGGTTCGTGATTCGAGCGGACTGGTCGGTGATACACTTCACCTCGCCTCAAGATTGCAGGATGAAGCGCCCACTGACGGCGTGGTGGTCGGAAGCAACACCAAACGCCTTATCGCTCGGGTCGCAGATTTGACCGCATTGGGCGAACGGCGCCTTAAGGGTTTTGACACCCCGGTTGAGGTCTGGTCCGTCAATGCATTGAGAGATGTGGGCGACCGCCAAGAGGACACCCAGGGCCTGCTCGGTCGAAACGAAGAGTTCGCGCGGATCCAGGAACTTTGGACCAAGGCCCAAGGCGGCGATGGTCAAGTCTTGGTGGTCTCCGGTGAACCGGGGATTGGCAAGTCGCACCTTTTAGCTGCCGCTCGGGACTTGGCCGCCGAAACAGATGCCGCAACCATGCGGATCTATTGCGGCGCGAACTACACCAACTCTACCCTTTTTCCTTTGCGCACGCAGTTCATGCGCATGTTCGGGTTGGGTGACACCGCTGAAGCGGCCGAAGTGGCCGAAAAAGTGGTAGCTGGGATCGGCTCCGATGATCCAACATCGGTGCGTTTGATGGCCGATCTGATGTCGTTGAACCCGGGACCGGACTTTCCACCGCTCGACATGACAGCCATTCAGCACCGTGTGGCGACCTTTGCACTGGTGCAGGAACATATGGCGTCTTGGGGGGCGGACGGTCCCCTTTTGGTGTTGATGGAAGATGCCCACTGGGCTGACCCCACAACGCTGGAACTTTTGGCGGCTATAGTTGCCGGAACAATACCGGGTCGATCCATCTTTTTAATCGTTTCGATGCGCCCGCTGATTGAATTATCCTGGCCGGACGCAGATCATGTCAGCCACATGACGCTTGACCGATTATCGGAGGCCGAAAGCCGCGCTGTCGTCGACCGGGTCATGGGCGGGCGTGCAATACCGCCAGAGATCCTTTTGACAATTATTGAAGCCGCTGACGGCGTGCCGCTTTTCATAGAAGAGCTCAGCCGGTCGGTTATGGAACAATCAGAACAGGCCAGCGGCAGCTTTGTCGGCGTGTCTGTACCGATCACTCTTGAAGACAGCCTTATGGCGCGTCTTGACCGGCTTTCGTCCGGCAAAGACGTGGTCCAAACCGCTGCGGTTTTCGGACGCCGGTTCCCGACGCCAGCAGTGCGCCAGCTGCTGGACATGGAACCGGTCAATTTTAACATCGCCGTGGCTGAACCTGTTGAGGCTCGGATTCTGCAGTCCATAGACACCGGCGCTGACATGGATGTCATGCACTTTCGCCATGCCCTGGTTCAGCAGGCTGCTTATGAGGGCATTGCCCGCAAACAACGACAAAGCCTGCACGCGCGTATTGCGACGCTGCTGCTTGAACATCAGCCCACGGTTGCCGAGACGGAACCGGAAACGCTGGCACGCCACTACGCTGGTGCGGGCAATCCGGGACAGGCGATCACTTATCTGATGGCAGCCGGCAAACTGGCAGCATCACGGGCCGCGCAGGTGGAAGCCACAAATCACTTTTTGGCTGCGCTCGACTTGCTGGATCAATTGCCGGACGGACGCCAGAAAGATGAGGCAGAGGTGGCTTTGCGCGCTTTGCTGGGCGGCGCACTTATGGCCACGCGCGGTTTCGCCGCGCCGGAGGTTTATGACGCCTTCGCCCGTGCGCGGGAACTATGCCACAGCTTGGGCGACAGCCCAATCTACTGCGCAGCCCTCTACGGGCTTTGGACCGTTGCAGCCTCCCGGTCCAACCGGGCAGAAGCGTTTGAGCTGGCCGAAGAAATGATGTCAGGTTTCGGCGCGGGCCCTGTGCCTAGCTGGACCATTGCCGCCCATTTCGCCAAAGCCACCACCTGCTTTTTTGCGGGTGACCTGGACCAGGCAGAGGTGTTGTTTGATACCGCAATATCCAGCTATACCGAAGATCAACATGGGCTGTTGGTCGAACAGTTCGGCGACAATCTGGTCGAATTTTCCATGTGCTATCGCAGCTGGATCCATATCATACGCGGCGAATTTGGTGCCTCCGAGGCGCTTTTGCAGCGCGCCAACGAGATGGCAGATGTGCTAAACAACAAAAACGCTCAGGCACGGGCGGCGGCGTTCCAGATGGGGCGCTATCTCGACCTTGGTCAAGTGGCAGAGGTGGCCGACCGCGCGCCAAAATTGATCGAACTGTCCACCGTTCAGGGGTATCCTTATTGGACCTGTGCGGGCCAAATTGGGCTCGGTTGGGCAATGGCGTTGGCAGGCAATGCCGACGGCATAGCGCCAATCGCCGGCAGCATCGGCTTTTTCGACATGATCGGCCAGAAAACACCGCAAACCTATTGGCGATCGTTCCAAATTGCTGGTCACGCGGCCTTGGGCCAGCGGGATGAGGCGCTTGCCGCGGCAGATACGGCGCTGGCAATGTCTGATGCTGGGCTCGATAGTATGTTTGAGCCGCTCTTGCTCTGGTGCAAAGGTAACGCGCTGCGCACTGAACCCAGCGATGTTACCGCCGCAGAAACCGCGCTGCGCCGGGCACTTTCTTCCGCGCAGGAAATAGGCGCCCATTTCCACGCGTTTCTGGCTGCTTTGTCGCTTGCCGAACTTCTGCAAGCGGACGGGCGCGGAGCAGATGAAGGCGGCGCTTTGGCAAAAGCTATTGCGGCGATCGAGGATATAGATATCCCGGCGATGGACCGGGCGCGGGCGGTCCTTGCGGCGCTCTGACAGCACAACAAAGCGGGTCCTTGTTCTTGGCGGGACAGGGCACATTGGGGCGGCTATTGCACGCCGGTTTGTGGCCGACGGCGTGACAGTTTCCGCCACCGGCTTGCGTGACATTGCGCGCCCCAATCTTGATGGATCGGACGTGCGTTTGCTGACTGGCGATGATCGCGTTCCCGGTGTGGCAGAACGCTGGATTGCAGATGCCGATTTGGTTGTGGATGCAGCAACGCCATATCCGGTTTGGCTGCACGGCGGATCGAAAGCTGACACAATTCCACAAGCCGTGGCGCGCGCGCGCCGCTTGGTCACGGCAGCTCAATCCTGCCACGCCAGTTTTATCCTGATCTCATCCTTCACGACGTTGCCCAGACCACGCGACGTTTTGGGCCAAGTGGGGCAGGGGATCCTGCACGGGCTGCACAGCTATTTTGAGCTAAAACAACAGGTGGAGCGGGAGGTGTTATCGGCACTCGGGCGCGGGGTGAAAGGCTGCGTGGTCAACCCAACCGCTTGCCTTGGCCCATATGATATGAAGGCGCCGGGACAGACCTTTATCCCGCAATTGCTGTCTGGTCAGGTGCGCGGCCTGATGCGGCAGGACATTAACGTGGTGGATGTGCGCGACATTGCTGATGTGGTTTTTGCCGCTGACGCTGCAAATTTCCCACATCGCCAGGTTCCGATTTTTGGCCACAACCTGACAGTCGCAGAATTGGCGCAGCAGATTTGTGATCAGGAGAATGCCAAGCCGCCTTTGGTGCAGGTGCCGCCGGTCTTGGGGCTTGCGGCGCTTTACTGGGCCGAAACTGCGCTGGCTTTGGCCGGGCGGCAAACGCCCTGGCCATCGCTGACAGCGATGCTTGTGGCCGCGGGATATAAGGCGCCGCAAAGTGCAGCCCAGGTGGCGCTGGCGCCAAACTTGCGCCCGCTTGAAACAACAATCCGCGATGCCATTGCCTGGTACAAAGACATAGGCAGGCTCTAGACCGCGTTAAGCATCTTCGGTTTCGTCTGGCGCAGTCATGATCTGGCGCAAGCGTTGGCGCAGCACCACATGGGGTGCATCAAGTGCGCTCGTCCCGCCCATTGCCTCCGCATCGCCGGCAGACTTTTCTACCAAGGCCATCTCTTGCTGGTTTTTCCGCGCACGTTTTATGATCGGGTCGAGGATATCGACAATATGCACCTCTTGCGGCTCGTCCAGATGATCAAGCGCCAGCTTGTTGCGGATGTCCTCCAAAGCATTTGCCAATCCCTGCCAATCGTCGGCCGCGATTTCCTGCTGATCCGCGCGATCAAAAACTGCTGCAGCGCGGGCAAAAACCTGGCCCTTCTTGGCTTTTGCGGATGTCTTCTTGATCGGGATCATCTTGAAAGCATCTGGCAGGTGAAGGTCCACAAATTCCAGAACAATCGCCTCCGCCGCTGTTCCGGCTTTATCGGCGTCGTCGAGGTCGGCAAACCCGCGTACCAGCGCGCGCAATCTTTTTTGCAAGGCTTTGCCCGGATCACCACCAGCGAAATTAGCCAGTTCCTGGCTTAACCAATCAAGCGCGGCATCTACGGTCCAGTCTTTGGCCGAAGTTGGCTTTGTTGCTTCCAGCAGTTGGGCAGGGAAATAGATTGCGAGGGTGCTGACAGCATTACGCAGGTTCGATTTGAAAGCCACAACTTCGTCTCGCCGTCTCTTGGCTTGCGCTGCATCAGCGCGTTCGGAAACTGGCCAATATCGGCCAAGCCGCTCATTGGACGGAAACAACCTGTCGGCGGTATCGCTGGGCACCGTGGTAACTGGTGCGCAGAAATCGGACTTTCTTTCAGACAGGGGGAGGAGGCTGCCGCCTTTGCCCCATTGCCGCGACAGGATTTTGTCGAGCACGGTTGCAGGCGAATATAATTCCATCCCACGTCCGATATCTGCCTGACTAAACGAGGTCTCTTTGTCCGACATCTGAGCCGACCAAGACGCAATGTCGCGATTGTTGCTTTCGTCATAGGCTGCAAAATCAGCGTCGTTTGCTAGCACCGAAACACTACCGGGATGGGCTCTATTGCCTACCAGCACGCGGCTTACCTCACCCGCTTGAACGCGTTTGGCAAACCACGACCGCAGATAATGTCGGTCCGCCCTGGTCATGCGTTTTTCTGATACCATGTCTGACCCGGCTTCCTTGTGGGTGTAGGCCAACGCCATCGGTTCTGCCGCCTTTTCAACAAGATCGGCAATCTGATCCCGCTTAACTTCCCGCCAACCGCAAAGTTGCGGGGTCAGGTCGATCTGTTTCCAGTCCGGTGATCCGCCCAACCGTTCATAAAGCGTGACGCCGGATCCTCGCCTCAGATCAGCGTTCAGCGAAAACGGGCGCGCTGCTTCGAACACGCGCACAATTTTGTCTTCGCCGGGGTAGCTGTATTTCGGGATCAGACCCAATAGTTTGCAAATCGGCTGGGTCGGGTAGTCCGTGATGGACACCGTCACTGGGTCTTCGATCTCGCGGAAGTCCTTTAGCTTCTGGATCTCATGGCGCCGCAGGACCAATCCTTGATAGCACGCGGCCGTACTTTCATGGCTGTCACGGAACTGTTTCAGCGCAAATTGGTTCAGCGACAGATCCCCACCTAAAAGCTTCAGGGCAAAGCCCTGGGCTGCGCACATTGCTTCTTGTCGAGTTTCGCGCTGCGCTTTTTCAAGTTTTGATTTGGGCGCTGGTAAGCGACTGTCCTCAAACAGCTTGGTTTCCAGATCATCTGCCAGCGTTTCGACCCAGCGCGCCACAGTTTCAGACTTGCTCTCTTGCACATTGCCGCCGTGGTGACGCTGGCTGGCGAGTTCTATCAGCCGCCGGTCCACGGCTTCCGCGCCGACCATCAGTTCCGGCAACACTTGAGACGTCATTTCCAGCAGGTTCTGGTCTTCCAATTCCCCGCTGTAGTCATGGCTTAGCCAATCGTTGTCGCACGAAATGATGCGCGACCCGGAGGCGGGCACGCCAAAGACCTCATTTGCGGTGATCGCCGTTTCTACGTCATCCACATAAGTAAAGGCATTAACAAAGCCCGTAGTAAGAAGGTGTTCACTGCCCTTGGCCTCCCGCGTGCTCAGGTCCGCTGCAGCGCGGTCCAGTGTGCCGGACTGCGGGTATTCGGTGTCGCCAAACCAGCTGTAACATTTGACCGGCACGCGCAGGCTCATTTCCCGCGCGCGGCGTTTGGCCATGCCCGACATTTCCGAATTCATCTGGTTGAAGTCGCTGATGACCAGGTAGACAAAATCACCCCAGGCCTCGAACCGCATCTTGCCTTCGATCCGCAGATAGTCGCGCACGAATTTTTGCAAGGTAGCGGCGTCCGCCTTCAAGGGCAAAACCCGGACGGATGCGTCTGGCATGCTAAATGATCCGCCCACCGCCTCCGACGCGCCGCGTGCGGTGTTAAAGAAGTTCATCGCCTGAATGTAATCAAACCCGGTGCTGTCGTCGAAATCTTCGCCGGTTTCAGGCTGGGCGTCTGGCGTTTTGGTGTCTTGGGTGGACTGTGCGGCTTTGTCGTCGGTGACTACCTCTGGCTTGGCGTGGCGTCGCGCCAGGGTGTCCTGTGCGGTTTGCAGAACGTTGCCAGCGCGCCAACCGCCGTTGGGCAGGCTGTCACGGCCGCGCCATATGACGGTATCCGCCAACCCGTAGGTCATATCCGCCTTCATCCACAACGGACAAACGGGCGCCAAGGTTGAGACGGTCATGCCCCCGGTCCGCCGTTCCTTTGCCACCTCTAACCCCAGGCTTTCGACAATTGGCAGACCGGCGATGTGGTGGATGTCGATTGTAAACCCGCCGTTGATCTGTCCCAGCATCATATTCTGAGGCCCCAGAAAGCCGCCTTCCTTGACCGATTGTATTGGCATGCGCGCGGCAGTTATGGCCTGATAACAGGTTGCTTCGGGGTTGGCAGCATCTCGGAACTGTTTGAAATTGATGGTGTTTGCGTAAAGACGCGGAAACAAAGACCACAACATGTCCTTCACACCCGGCGCCCAGTCTTTTGCGCTGGTCCATCGTTTCAAGGCGTCCGGTTCCAACTGGCGTCGCAATGTGTCCTGGTCCAACATATCGGGCAGCACGGAACTACCGGTGATGCCCTCGGACGCCATGCCAAGGAAGGTTTTGGTTAGATCCACGGAAAGCCGCGACATGCTGGTCAAGGTGCCCGACAGCTGTCCAAGCGGTTTGAGAACCGCGTCAAGGTTGGGCGGAATATCCAACAGACCCGCCGTTCGATGCTGGTGCACCGATAAAAGCGGCTGGTAGGAACTGGTTTCCCCCACATAAGCCTCTTTCGCGCCTTTGGTGGATACCTGAAACACCCGCCGTGATCCGTGCGGGTTATGCACCCATTCGCTGACCGAAGGATCAAGCCGAGCCAGCAGTTTGGGCCAGCCATAAACCTCTCGGCCCGTGCTCATCGACAGCTCATTATCGACGAAAATGAAGGGGCAGGTGAAGGCCCAGTCGTAGAACTCTGGCCCGTGTTCGCCTGCTGTCATCCAGCGTAATGGCACACCAAAGGCCACTTCGCGTTGCGACACCCAGCCAAGGTTGGCGGCCTCCAGAGACATTCGCCCGTAATCAAGGATGATAAGATAGACATACGGCATAAACGGGCGGAACTGCACCATATGCGGCGCTTGGTTTAAGTAGTTACGGCAAAAACTATCCAACGTCGGCAGGCTGGCCCGCAGTGGAAACACCGACGCAGTCACGTCTGAAAAAGAAAAGGGTGGTGTCATTTGCAACGATGCGGCTTCACCGCGGGCGTTGTTAAAAGGTATTTCCGGCATCCCCAGACGCTCCTGCAAAATTAGCACGTTCCCAATCGCCTAAACCCTAGGCTGTGGGCTGGCGCTGAACAAGTTAAATTCCGTGGGTCCGTGCCTATCCAAATGCTTGCCAGAGACGGCGCGGCGCTGTTACCACATATCCTAAGCATGGGTCGACAGGCGGTCCTCGGAGTTGGGTTATCGAACGTTCTCTTTTCAAGTTCATCTGGACCTATTCCAAGACCCAACAGATCGTCCTCTTGGCGGTTACGCTGGCACTATTCCCGTTTCTTTATCTGACGCTTGAGCTGCCAAAGCGGATCATTAACGACGCAATCGGGGCCGGCCAGTCAGAGATAGACCTCTACGGATTTACCCTGTCGCAAACCAGCTACCTAGGGTTGTTGTGCGTGGGCTTCTTGCTGGCCGTGTTGCTGCACGGTGTGCTGAAGATGCGTATCAACACGATGAAAGGCGTGCTGGCGGAACGCATGTTGCGGCGGTTCCGCTATCAACTGGTCACGCGGCTTTTTCGGTTCCCCAAACCGTTTTTCCAACGCACCAGCCAGGCTGAAATTGTGTCCATGGTCACAGCGGAAAGTGAACCGCTGGGTGGCATGATGGGGGACGCAATTTCCCAGCCGGTTCTGCAAGCGGGCCAAATGCTGACGATCCTGGCGTTTCTGTTTTTGCAGAGCTTTTGGTTTGGATTGGCAGCGGTGGCGTTGATCCCGTTGCAGGCCTGGATAATCCCAAAACTGCAACGCCGGATCAATGTGCTAAACAAAGCACGCATCAAACAGGTGCGTCGCTTGGCAGCCGAGATCGGCGAAACGGCGGCGGGTGCCTCCGATTTGCGCACCAGCGCGGGCCACCCACTGCGCGCGGCCCAAATCACTGACCGGCTTGGCACACTCTTCTTCATCCGGCTCGACATCTACCAGAAGAAGTTTTTTATGAAGTTTCTCAATAACTTCATCACCCAGCTGACGCCGTTTTTCTTTTTCTCGATCGGGGGCTATCTGGTCATCCAGGGCCAAGTGACCATCGGCGCCTTGGTCGCAGCACTCGCCGCTTACAAAGATCTGTCCAGCCCTTGGAAAGAGCTTTTGACCTACTACATTATGAGCCAGGAAATGTCCCAGCGTTGGACCCTGATCACCGATCATTTCGCCCCGGCAGGACGACTTGATCCGGCCCTGGTGGGTGAGACACCAACAGATGCGCCCCGGCTGACAGGGGATGTAGTGCTGAGCAATTTGCGCGCCCGTGACGCCGACGGCAACGCTGTGATCGACGGAATTGACCTGTCGCTGCCCGCAGGGGGGTTAATCGGCATTGCTGCAAAGAACGACGATGAACGCCAAGCCATGTCAGAGCTTTTGACCCGTGAGCTGATCCCGTCCGACGGTCGAATTCAGGCAGGTGACACTGATTTTGCAAAGACCCATCAGGGCGTGATTGGCATGCGCATCGGCCACGCGGATGCGAACCCGTACTTGTTTGAGGGAACCGTAGGGGAGAACATTTTTCTGCCACTCAAATCGCTGCCCCAAGACACAGAGGTGTCTGCCGACGAACGGTTTGAAGCCACGCGCACCGGCAACAGCCGCCGATTGTTGTCCGATCAGTGGTTGGACCCCAGCATCGCGGGCCTTGCATCCGAGGCGGAGGTGGAAACCTGGTGGCTGACGCTTATGCGCGGCTGCAAAGCGGATGCAGAGCTGGTGGATCAGGGGCTTGGCCTCAGCCTCGACGGCGAAGCACAGCCAGACCTTGCGCAGGCCATCGTGGATCTAAGGCCCAAATTGACGGACCGGCTCAGTGGCGACGGTCTGTCCAATACCGTGCTGCCCTTTGAGGTGGACAGCTACAATCCCCTGCGCACGTTGATGGACAATATCCTGTTTGCCGTGCCAACGACGCCGGTAGAACCGCGCGTGTTGGCTGGTCACCCTGACTTCATCACTTGCCTGCAAAGTCGCGCAATTATCCCGGACGTGGCCGAGTTTGCCCGTGCCGTGGTGGACCTTTTGCAATCGACGTTCGGCGAAATTGGCACCGATCACCCGCTGTTTCAGCGTCTGGGGTTGGAGGTTGCGACTTTTGAGGACGCAGTGAAGTTCAACGACCGCGCTAAAGCAGATGGATTTGACACGCTGGTGGAGGCGGAACAGGCGCTTCTTCTGGCTGTGGCCTGTGTAATCCCGCCGTCCCAAATCGGACGCTTGTTGCCAGTAGAATTGCAAGACAAAGTGGTGGCCCAGCGCGATGGCACGACCTCGCACCTTTCCGACATGTACACATCGCTGGACGCAGGTGTTTTTGCGCCCGGTCTCAGCCTGATCGAAAACCTCGCCTTTGGTGCGATCAATCGCAGTGCGGGGCCACGGGTGGAGATGTTGAATGCCACCGCCGCCGCCGTGTTGGCAGAGGCAGGTTTGACGGCACAGGTCGCGCGCCTGACCCTTGCCATGGAAACCCGGTTGGGCGGGTCGAACCTGTCCGCGCGCGTGCGCGAACGTATTGGGTACGCCCGTGCGGCGATCAAAAAACCGGACATATTGGTGCTGAACGGGTATCTCGCCAGTTATGAACCGGCGGCCCGAAAAGCCGCCGTCAAGCAACTTCGTCGTGATTTGCCGGACACAACCCTTGTTGTCCTGTCTGACAGTTTCGAGGACCCCTCTGTTTTCGATCTGCACGTTACGCTGCATCAGGGAAAGGTCAGCGACGATACTGCCTCTGACGATGAAACACATGTTGCCGCGCAGCCGGACGCCGCTGATGATCTGGCAGGCAAGTTGGCCGCGCTGGAACAAACCGTTTTCTTTGGTGGCGTGGAAAAGCGCCAACTGCGCCTTTTGGCGTTTTCCGCCCAACACTTCGAAATTCCTGCCGGAGAGATTGTTTTCCGTCAGAACGACGACCCATCAGATGGCGCCTACCTGATCCAATCGGGGGAAGCAGATTTTATTGCCCCGAATGACGACGGCCCGGACCGTTTGGTGCGGACCGTGGGGCCTGGCAGTCTGGTGGGGGAATTGGCCTTGATTCTGGGGGAGCCTCGCACGCTGTCCATGCAGGCGCGCACAGACATCACAGGGCTGCGTATCGGGGGGGAAGAATTTATCACCGTCCTGCAAAACGACGCCAAAACCGCGTTCAAGATGATGCAACTGGTGACGGGATACTTGTCGAAGGTGCCAAGCAAGAAATAGTAGGTTTCGGTGCTGTGAATCGCGTCGCCAGCGCCCACCGTACGGCAGGCTACTGTTTTTTCAAAAATGCAGTCACGCCTTTTTCAGCAACCCCATTGCGCACACGGAGAAACTCTAAATTTAAACCGCCTTCGACAAGTGTCCGGTGATACTCTTGCATCTCATACTCACCGGCCTCGTTGATAAAAAGCGAGAAAACGGTGAAAGTGTCGCCTTCAATTCGGCCCCACACAAACGGTTCCCCCTGAAGCGGATCAAGCGGGACCGCTTTGCCAAAAACGTTGGTTTTCATGGCTGAGGCGTAGATATTGTCCCGCTGACTTGGCACAAAGCCCACTTCGTAAGCCTTTGTTTTTGTGCGACCGTCGCTCTTGAACGTGGTTGATGTCCATTCCACGGAATAGCCTTTGCGGGTTTCAGCGATGGTAACGCTCATATCGCGACTTTTGGTCTCCCCATCGAGCGTCAGATCGGCGCTGCCCACATAGGTGCCGACAAATGGCTGAATGCCCTGGGCCACAACGAGACCCGGCGCCAAAGCGACCAGAGCCAGGGTTAAAAGCAATTTTATGGTTATCTGACGAAATACAATTTGCATGCGGAGCCTCGTGACTTTGGTCGCAGAAGGACCTTCTGGTTCCCTACACTCTAGCGCAGCACCCGGCGCGGGCCAATCACCGGATAGTTAAACTGGAAAAAACCTGCTTGCGCGCAGGCGACTTGCGCCGTCAAGTGTCCGCAACGTTAAGACCCGGAGGATGGCAATGGCCGAAGAACACGACCGATCCATGATGGAAAACCTTTACTGGTGGGGGGTGTCGACACTGTTTCGCTGTCCGCATGAAGAACTTGGCGGCCAGGATATTGCCCTTGTGGGCGTGCCGCACTCTGCAGGCAACGGCACCACGGAACGGGATCAACATCTGGGCCCGCGTGCGGTACGTAATGTGTCTGCTGTTCAGCGGCGCATCCATTCGGCCTTCGCGATCGACCCGTGGTCAGCCGCCAAGATCGCGGATTTGGGTGACGTGCCTTTTCCCCGCGCCAACGATAATGAGGCCTGCATCGCTGACATTACCGCCTTTTACAAACGTATCGACGCAGCCGGGGCGCGACCGGTGTCCATCGGCGGCGACCACTCAATAACCGGGGGCATCGTGCAGGCATTGGGCGGTGGGAAGATCGCAGGGGGTCAGCCGGTGAGCTTTCTGCATCTGGATGCGCACACGGATGTGTTTACCAAGGTCGATCACTTCCTGGGTGCAGAAAAATCTGCCGCCCATTGGGGGGCTTATCTTGCAGACCAAGGGCAGGTGGATCCAACGACGTCAATGCAAATCGGCTTGCGCGGGCACGCGCGTACGCTCGATTGGCTGCAACCCTCTTATGACTATGGCTACAATGTTGTGACCATGGCGGACTACCGCGCGCGCGGTGCGGCGGATGTGATTGCCCAAACGCAAGAGGTGCTGGCTGGTCGTCCGGTCTACATCACCTTCGACCTTGATTGTCTGGATCCCACGGTTGCTCCTGCGGTGTCCAACCTGGAAGCAGGTGAAAAAGGGTTCGATATAGATGAGGCCGTGGCCCTTTTGCGCAGCGTACGCGGGCTGAACATTGTTGGCGGGGATGTGGTCTGCATGATGCCGACCAAAGACAGCCCAAACAACATCACAGCGCTGGTGGCAGGGGCGGTCATGTTCGAGATGATTTCGATGATCGCAGAAAACGTCAGCTAAGAGTTTGCATCGGGTGCACGCAGAATGGCAAACAACACGGCCGCAAAAATAACAGATCCACCGATCCAGGTCAGCCCGCCGGGAAGTTCTGCGAAAATCATGAAGGCCAGCAGGGGCGCTAACGGGGTTTCCAGTGCGCTCAACAGTGCGGTCTGGCCCGACGGCACGCGTTTGGCGCCCTCTGCAAGGGTCACGGCAGCTATTGCAAACAACAGGCCGAAGGCAGCGAGGATCGCTATTTCGGCCAGCGGCACTGCAAAGGGGCTGCCAAAGAACAGTGCAACGGGCAGCAGCAACACAGATTGCATCGCCGTGGGGCCGCCGCCGGGCGTGTTCGGAAAAACCCGGTAGATCACCATGATCAACGACATCGCCAGCGTCATAATCAACGCCAGAATGTCGCCGGTCAGGTTCGTCCCGCCTAAAGAGCCGGAAACGATGATGCCCACACCTGCGAAGGCGGCCAGACAGCCGATGGCGGTCTGCCGCGACAGTCGTTCGCCAATAGCAATCCAGGCCAGCAGGGCTGCCACAAGCGGGGCCGCGGCATAGATCAGTGATACATTGGCAATCGAGGTCAGCTTGAAGGCAGGGATAAAGGCGGCTGTACCGATGGCTCCCACTATGGCCACGGCCCACCCAGGGCGTCCCATGGCAAAATAGTTCTGTTGAAATGTGCCTTGTTGCAGGGTCCAGACGGTTGTGAACCCGGCGGCAAAGACACCGCGCCAAAAGATGACATCCCAGGATCCCGCTGCGACCCCTTTGGTGAAAACACCCGCCGTGCTGTAAGTGATCGCTGCCACAATCACGAGTGCAACGCCGATCATATAGTCAGAGGATTTTGGTTGCATGAAGACGTTCCTGGAGAAGGGAAAGGGTAGGGACTTCGCTAGGGTGTTTGGGCAGATCCAAGCTGTATCATGCCAGCCTACTGGGGGCACGGCGATGCGCAATCCAAATCTGAAATTGTGTGCGGACCCGGTGGCTTGTTCGGGGTTACTATGCCGCGTTTGCAGACCCGGTGCGGGTAGGGTAGGAAGCGGCACTTTTGCAAAGATCCGGCGCCCATGTCTGACACCCAAGCAGAGCTTGATTCCCGCGAGAAATCCAAATCGGTCCAGCCGCTTGTGGGCCTATACCCCTATTTGCGGCCCTATGGGCTGTTGTTGGGACTCGCGACGATTGCCTTGACCGTGACCGCAGCCCTGTCGCTGGCCTTGCCTTTGGCCGTGCGCCGCGTGATCGACGGCTTTTTTGACGATAACGCAGCGGCCATGGACCAATACTTCGGGGCGGCCATCGGCATAGCGGCCTTTTTGGCCATCGGCACCGGGCTGCGCTATTACTTCGTCACCCGGTTGGGGGAACGGGTTGTCGCGGACCTGCGCAAGGCGGTTTACGACAAGATGATCGGGATGAGCCCCGGCTTCTTTGATCGTCTTATGACCGGGGAGGTGCTGAGCCGGATCACCACGGACACCACGCTGATCTTGGCGGTGATTGGATCCGCTGTGTCTGTGGCGCTGCGCAACGTGCTATTGTTGATCGGCGGCATCATTTTGATGTTCCTGACGTCTGCAAAACTGACCGGGGCAGCACTTTTGATTGTGCCGTTGGTGATTGTGCCGATCCTTCTGCTGGGGCGCCGCGTACGTACGTTAAGTCGGACCAATCAGGACAAAATTGCAGAAAGTTCCGGTAACGCGTCAGAGACACTTCTGGCCGCCAGCACCGTGCAGGCTTTCACTCATGAGGCCCGTAGTCGTGCTCGTTTCGGCCTGTTGACCGAAGAGGCATTTGAAGCAGCCCGCGACCGGATCGGCGCACGCGCCATCATGACCATGATCGTGATCTTTTTCATCTTCACCGGAATTGTAGGCGTCTTGTGGCTGGGCGCGCGCGATGTGCGGTCCGGAGAGATGTCACCGGGCATGCTGGCGCAGTTTCTTATCTATGCGATCATCGTGGCAGGCGCCGTATCCCTTTTGTCAGATGTCTGGTCAGAGTTGCAGCGCGCCGCGGGTGCCACCGAACGACTGGTAGAATTGTTAAATGCATCAGATGCGGTAATTGACCCGGATGCGCCGATTGCGCTGCCGACACCTGCCGGTGCGTTGGCGTTTGAAGGGGTGGATTTTTCCTACCCGGCACGACCAAATACGCAGGTGCTTACTGGGTTAGATCTGGCCGTGAAACCCGGCGAAATGGTTGCGATTGTGGGTCCGTCCGGGGCTGGCAAGTCCACTGTATTTCAGCTTTTTTTGCGGTTTTTTGACCCCCAGGCGGGGCGCATTACGCTTGATGGCGCTGACTTGCGCGACATGGCTCGCGATGCCTTCCGCCAGCGCATTGCCTACGTGCCCCAGGACCCGGTGATCTTTGCCACCTCTGCTATGGAAAACATCCGGTTCGGACGGCCGGCCGCATCTGATGATGAAGTTGTTGCCGCTGCAAAAGCCGCCGCTGCCCATGACTTTCTGTCGGCCTTGCCCGATGGCTACGGATCAGATGTGGGGGAACGCGGCGTAATGCTCTCCGGCGGTCAGCGCCAACGCATCGCCATTGCACGCGCCATTTTGCGCGACGCCCCTGTGCTGCTGCTGGATGAAGCCACATCAGCCCTTGATGCGGAAAGCGAACTGGCGGTTCAAAACGCGGTTAACGATCTGTCCAAGACCCGCACCACTTTGATCGTCGCGCACCGCTTGGCGACCGTCAAACAGGCCGACCGGATCATTGTTATGGACCAGGGCCGCGTTGTGGCCACAGGCACCCATGCGTCACTTGTGGCTGAAGGCGGGCTTTACGCGCGCCTTGCCAAATTGCAGCTGACCGAAGGCGTCACCGTATAAGCCAAACGGTTGCAAAGCGGCGCTGCACAACCCACATGTGGGGGACACAACTGGATGTCCATTTAACAGGAGAGCGAGATGGGATTGTGGAGTTTTGCTAAAACTGCCGGCAAAAAACTGTGGGGCGGGGATGATGAGCCAACGGTCAGCGCGTTGACTAAAGAGGTGGCGGACCTCGGCCTCGACACAAGCGGGCTTGATATCAGCGTGGAAGGTGACACGGTCAAAGTATCGGGCGAAGCGGTTGATCAGGAAACCAAAGAAAAGGTGATCCTGGCCATGGGCAACGTCGAAGGCGTGTCCGGCGTTGAAGACGAAACTCAGGGGTCCGACCCGGTTTTCCACACCGTGGAAAAGGGCGATACATTGTGGGGGATTTCCAAGGCCGCGCTCGGTGACGGCAACCGCTACAATGAAATTTTTGAGGCCAACAAGCCAATGTTGTCCCATCCGGACAAAATCTATCCGGGCCAGGTCTTGCGCATTCCAGCCTGACCGCAATACCAGAATTAGAATGGTTGAGGGCAAACCTGCGCGTTTGCCCTTTCTTTTTGCATCCAGCGCGGCGCAATTTGCCAATTAGGGCGTAACCTTGCGTCAATCAGCGGAAAGCCTTGCGCCATTAAGCAATTTTGACCACAGTATTTGGCAACATAATGAGGGCGCGGATCAACTGACGCCAATACTGGGAGGAATACCATGTTCCAAATGGTCGACTTGTCGTCGGTAGAAGCCGTCGAAAAAGAAATGCCTGTTGCGGACCGTTGGACCGCCAAAACCGTCTATGAGCAACTTTGCCAAACGGCGGCTAAGCACGGCAACCGCCCAGCGGTCAGTTTTCAGCTTACATCCGACGATGGCGCCAAGGCCACGACGCTGTCGTGGAATGACCTGAAATCGCAGGTTACCAAGGCGGCCAACCTGTTCCGGTCCATCGGGGTAGGCGAAAAAGATGCGGTGGCCTACCTGCTGCCCACAACCCATGAGACCGGGATCGTATTGGCCGGTGCAATGACAGCGGGGATCGCGGCGCCGATCAACCCGACCCTGAAACCTGATCAATTGGCAGCACTGTTGCGCGAATGCGGTGCCAAGGTTCTGGTCACGCTGAAGCCTTTCCCGAAAACCGACGTGTCCCAACTGGCCCATGATGCGGTTGCCCAGGCCCCCGACGTGACCCACGTGATCGAGGTGGATCTGCTGCCACACCTGTCTGGCATCAAAAAATTCATCGTGCCGTTTATCCGCCCGAAGGTGGAGATCAAACACAATGCCAAGGTGTTGGAGCTGAACGCAGCGCTTGCCGGTCAGCCTGGCGACAAACTGACCTTTGAGGAATCCCAGGACGACCCGGTTTGCGCTTACTTCCACACCGGCGGCACCACAGGTATGCCCAAGATTGCCCAGCATAAACACTCCGGCGTGCTCTATAACGGGTTCCTTGGCGCCAATATGCTGATCAATGAAAACGACACGATCCTTTGCCCGCTGCCGATGTTCCACGTTATGGCGGCAAATGTATTCTGGGCCACCAACATGTCTGCCGGCTCCCATATCGTTTTCCCGACACCCGCGGGGTATCGCGGGGACGGGGTTTTCGACAACTTCTGGAAACTGGTGGAACGTTGGGGTGCAACCTATACGGCCATCGTGCCCACAGCAGCATCACAACTTATGCAGCGCCCTGTGAACGCCAATATCGAAACCCTGCAAGGGGCCATGTGCGGGTCTGCCCCGCTGCCGGTAGAGCTTTTCAAACGGTTTGAAGAGGTCGCAGGCGTCAACATCCTTGAAGGCTACGGCATGACGGAGGCAACCTGCCTCGTGTCCGGCAACCCAATGGCCGGGGAGCGTAAGATCGGCTCCGTCGGCATTCGCAATCCGTATTGCGATATCAAAATCCTGGACTGCGATGCGGAAGGCAATATCAAGAAAGAATGCGGCGTCGATGAAGTGGGTGAGATCTGTGTCTCTAACCCAGGCGTCTGGGCCGGGCATACCTACACAGATGCCTCCAAGAATGTTGGTCTCTTTGCCGGTGGCACGCACCTGCGTACCGGCGATCTGGGCCGCTTTGACGCGGATGGCTATCTGTGGATCACGGGGCGGGCCAAAGACCTTATCATTCGCGGCGGCCACAACATTGACCCGGCCGACATTGAAGAGGCACTGGCATCCCACCCGGATGTGGCGTTCGCAGGGGCCATCGGGCAACCTGACGCGCACGCGGGCGAACTGCCAATCGTTTATGTCGAGTTGGTGGAAGGCGGCACGGCGTCGGTCGAAGATCTGGCCGCGCACTGTAAAGAGCACGTCCACGAACCGGCAGCCATGCCAAAATACATCGAACTGATGGATGAGCTTCCCAAAACCGCTGTGGGCAAAATCTTCAAACCGGACCTGCGACGGTCCGCTATCACCCGCGTCTACAACGCCGACCTCGCAAAAGCGGGCGTCGCCGCTGAAGTGGAGGAAGTCATTGAAGACAAAAAACGCGGTCTGGTTGCGCGGATCAAGAAAACCGGTGATGCCTCGGAAGATGACGTAAAAGGCGTGCTCGGCGCGCATATCTTCAAGTGGGAGTGGGCGTCTTAAGCCGCACCCACATTGAAAAAACTGGCGGGGGCAGGGCTGCAAAGCCTGCCCCCGTTTTGTTTGGGGAATGCAGCCTGCGCTAAAGCGATGTTGGCTGAGCTTGCCCACCTGAGCTATGAACCTACGAAGGTACGGGTTTGCGACCGTTTTGCCGCGATAGGCCATGACTTCGCATGTAATTGTTCTGTGCGTTGAGATTTAGCGTCTAGTTTTGCGAGGATTTTACCGACCGAAAACGTCGAATTGCCGGCTAAAGCTACTGGCTAGGCGGTTTCTCGCATCCTTCTATTGCAGGGGTATCTTGGCTGAATACATTGATCCAACCGCCGTCTGTGCGCTGCCAGATCGAACTAACATACATTGCCTCAACAACTGTTTTTGTCGCTTTTAGAAAATTGGCTCGATACGAAAATACCGCGTGATCGTGACCTAAAGAAAGAACCCGACAATCAGAAAGTTCAAAGTTCTTAATCGTTGGGCCATTTTCGAGTTGTTGGACATGATCGGTTTTTGCGGCGAAACCATCGGGGTAAACCCCTAGAAAATTGGGATGCAGAGCCTCGGCATCTGCGCGTTTGTCCCCGCGAACCAGCGATTCCCAAACACGCGTCTCGCAGGCTTGCAATTCAGCCAGCAGTTCGCCATTTCCTTGATCCATCTTCTGGTTCCCATATTTCATGATGGCCGATAGACTAGTCTTGGGTTGTGCAAAAGCCTTCAGATCGCTTAGCTCCCGAAATCTCCTCGGCCGGTGACTGATGCCGATTTGCCCAAGTCCACAAGTGTCGTAGTTACGGGTCGCATGGAACCGCGATCAAGTATAGGCTTTCACGACGTCTGCTACGATGCTGGTATCATTGGCGATTTTCATGGCCTTGTCTGTCATTGCCCGGGTGGCTTTCGCCCGTTCAAGCGCCAGTTTCTCTGCCTTTTGCAGGTGAACGAGCGCCTGATTGATCAACGCTTTGATGTCGTCGGTTTCGGTTATCGACAGATCAATTTCAGACGCACGTTTGTAAGCTGCTCCCATCTGCTTTGATGCCTGGGCCAGATCTTTGGCCGCCTGTTTGTCACCCTTTTGCGCTGCTTTGGCCGCCTTGGCGTAGTCGGTCTGCAATCGCTGCGCCTCCGCCAATGTAGATGCAACCTGAGTGCGAGCCACACCGCGCAACTTTTCTATCAGCTTAATGTGGGTGCTTATGGCGGAGGTATCTTTTCGCGCGGCGACACACATTTCCGCCAACCGTGCCAGATTGAGGGCGGTCGGCTTGAACAGTTTGTCATTCATCTCCTTCATCTTGCGCGCCAGCTTCATGGAATTCGACACGATGGACGCCACACCTGACAAAAGCCCTGTGGGCGTCATGGCTTTTCCAACGCCCGCTAGGATGCCTAGTACGTGCTTTAGTATGTCTTTGCGATTGTCGCTCAGCGTGCCATCAATCTTTGACAACTTCGCTGCATCAATTTCCGATTTGTACTTTTTTTCCAAGTTCTTGGCTGTCTTCGCCATGACTGACTGGGCTTCGCGTTTCAGGCCATTCTTTGAATAATTGTACCACGATCCAATTTCGATATCGATTTCCCGTTCCAGCGACTCCGCGCGTTTCTTGGGGTCATCAGATGGCGCTTTCAGCAAGGCTGCAACAGCGGCGTAGGTGCTCTCCACCCGTGTGTCCTGTGCTGCCACATCGCCGCGCACCTTGTTTTCAAAGTCCTTCTTAAAGGTCTGGAACAGCTCCTTGCCTGCTGGTGTCGACCTATCTACACC
>JBCCET010000017.1:0-54190 GCA_039030095.1 Pseudomonadota bacterium
CACTGACCCGCCGTTTCCAGGTGGTCAAGGTTGATGAACCTGACGTGGACAAAGCCATTCTGATGATGCGCGGCATCGTTGGGATGTTGGAAAAACACCATAAAGTTCAGGTGCTTGATGAGGGTATTGAAGCCGCGGTGAAACTGTCAGCACGGTATATTCCTGCAAGGCAACTACCCGACAAGTCAGTCAGTCTGATCGACACCGCCTGCGCGCGGGTGGGGATTTCCCAGCATGCTACACCGCCTGAAGTTGAAGACGGCCAGAAACGCATATCGGCGCTGAAAACCGAGCTCGACATCATCGGGCGCGAAGAGAGCGCAGGCTATGAGGTGGGTGGTCGGCGCGCAGACGCGGAAGAAAAGCTCGGCGAAGAAAACACCCGGTTGGAAGAACTGACGGCCAAGTGGACCGCCGAGAAGACAGTTGTGGACGAAATCCTGGACCTGCGCGCAAAGCTGCGTGGAGACGGCGGCAAAGCCGATGGCGAAGGCGCAGAAGAGGTGCCGGAAGGCTCTGCCATGTCTGAGGACGACCGCAAGGCACTGCTGGCGGAGTTGAAGGAAAAGGACGCGGCTCTGGAAGAGCTACAGGGGGAAAACCCGCTGATCCTTCCGATTGTCGACGAACAAGCCGTGGCCAGCGTGGTAGGCGACTGGACGGGTATCCCGGTCGGGCGCATGGTCAAAGACGAGATCCAGACCGTCCTGAACCTCGCCGACACACTGAAAAAGCGCGTTATCGGTCAAGACCACGCGATGGAGATGATCGCAAAACGTGTGCAGACAGCGCGCGCCGGGCTGGATAACCCGATCAAGCCTATCGGGGTCTTCATGCTGGCTGGGACATCCGGCGTGGGTAAGACGGAAACCGCGATTGCGATTGCTGAGACGCTTTACGGCGGCGAGGCCAACATGATTACGATCAACATGTCTGAATATCAGGAGAGCCACACCGTCAGCAGCCTGAAAGGTGCGCCTCCGGGCTATGTTGGGTATGGTGAAGGTGGTGTCTTGACGGAGGCTGTGCGACGCAAACCTTATTCAGTTGTTCTGCTGGATGAGGTGGAAAAGGCCCACCCGGATGTGCATGAAATCTTTTTCCAGGTGTTCGACAAGGGCCACATGGAAGACGGCGAAGGACGTTCTATCGACTTCCGCAACACGTTGATTTTGCTGACAACCAACGCTGGTTCCGACCTCGTGATGGATATGTGCAAGGATCCCGATCTGATGCCGGAGCCCGAAGGCATCGCCCAGGCACTGCGCGAACCACTTTTGAAGGTGTTCCCGGCGGCGCTTTTGGGGCGCATCGTGACGATCCCGTATTATCCGCTAACGCCGGATATGCTGGGTGAGATCACCAAATTGCAGCTCAACCGGATCGTCAAACGCGTTCAGGAAAGCCATGGCGTGCCGTTCAGCTATGACGATGCTGTGGTCAAACTAATCGTGGACCGCTGCCAGGAGGTGGAAAGCGGCGGGCGCATGATCGATGCGATCCTGACCAACTCTATGCTGCCTGCCGTTTCGGGAGAGTTTTTGCATAAGATGATGGCCGGTGAAGAAATCTCGGCCGTCAATGTCAGCGCCAAGGACGATGAATTTACTTACGATTTTGGATGAGTGCGAGGATTGAACCGAACTAGGAGGGAGGCCAGCTATGGCAACGCAGTACAAGAAAGTTCTACTTGGTGGCTCAAAAGGTATTGATGTCAAACGCGCCGATGTTGCGAAGATCGCGATGGAATTGGCGAGTTTCCTGAAAGCACAAGGGGTTCAAGCGCAGGGCATCAAACTGCCCGGTCTGGCGAAGGCGCAAAAACTGATTGCATCCGCGCAAAGGGATCTCGCCAAAGGAATGAAAAGCAAGCATGCCCAGGAAATGGGCATGTCACCTGAGTTGAAGGTCATCGGCGGAATTGACACCAAAGGCCACATTTCGGTGACTGTGAAAGGGCTTTTGCCACCGAAAAAGACGGGCAAGCCGCCTGAAAACTACGACAAGACCCAGGTGATCCGCAAAGATTTCAACAAGCTTCTTGCGGAGCTGCAAAACGACAAAAACGTCGTTACAAACCTGACGCGGGATCTGCCCACGGCCCTGAAGCTGCTGGATCCGATCGCCAAAAAGCACAAAGGCGATGAAGCCAAGATGATGCGTGATAAGGCGTATTTGGCGGTACTCAAAGCTTTCGACGGTGATCCGGTTGTCCAGACGGCAGCAAACCGCGCTGCGGCGAAATATTCACCCGGTGATGGCGCCAAGCGCAAAGATGAAGCTGACTACGGTAGCATCACGACGGGTAATATCGTGTTGGTTGCCCACGGCGACCGAGTGAAGGTTTCTGGCCGTACATTGGGAACCAAACTTGGAAAAATGTCGCCAAAACAGATCGTTGCCTACCTGACGGAAAACAAGGATAGCGACAAGAACCTGTCCAAGAAGTTCAAAGGCACACTATTTTTGTGCGGCTGTTTCACGGCTGCAGGCGGGATCGCACCTTCACCAGATTACAACTATGACACCTACGCCGGTGCGGTTTGGAAACTGCTGAAGGCCAAAGGCATCAACTGCAAGGTGACCGGAAACCTTGGCCAGGGTCGGGTGCTGGAAGACGGCAAAAGCGCCTCTGTGACGCCGACCGGTCAAGATGAATATGATGAGCTCAAAACCGAAGTTCGGCAGTTGGTTGCGGCGATCAACGGCCAACAAAAGAAGTTGAAATCCGGTGATCCGAGGGCCGTGGCATCCGCCAATCGTGCGATTAAGGTTCTGACGGCTCGGGCGAAAAAGCAAAACGCGCGAAAAGAACTGAACGTGATCAAAGAATTGGTCGGCAACTATGGTTTGGATCCGGTACGCTGATCATTATGGGGGTAAAGCGCAGACGGTGTTTGGGGCAAAACCACGGGCTTTCCGGGTTTGGAACCAAAAATAACCGTCAAAAAGTGGGATTTGGTGCTGGGTTGCTTGATCGCCGTCATGCGTCGCGCGACGTTGCGGCATCACTATTGGTATCGAACTTTGATTGCGGGGATATGACATGAAAAAGGGTGCAACACCGGAACTTGACGGAAAATGGTGGTCCAAGAACAAGGCCAAGACCATGAAGAAGTCGGGTCTGGGCAAAGCTCTGACCACGTTTGAGGTCGCCCGTGAAAGGACCAACGCCAAGGGTATGAAGCCGCCTGAGATCGTCAGCGCTGGTGAAGCAGCGGTCAAGGCGTTGACCGAGGTGAAAAAGAAAGTCGCTTTTGCTGTGAGTTGCTGCAACGCAAAGCTGCACAAGGAGACGATTGAGGCGCTCAAGAAATACCCCAAGATCATCATGGTGGAAGAAAAGCGCCTGGCAGGCATGATTGCTCGCAACAAAAACGCGGCCCCTGTGGTTCCCCCCCAGAAAAAGGGAAAAAACCTTACCTATTGGGAAATGGACGTCGCCACTCAGGTCAAAAAGCAGGTCAATCCGGACTGGATTTCTGACTTCAAGGGTTACCGCCTGCACCTGACCATCAATTCTGACATATCGAAGGTTCTGACGGACGAAAAAGACCCTCAAACGTTGGCGTTTATGGTCGAAGATGCACAGAAAGTTGGCGCGGCCGTGGTGTCGAGGATCGTGGACACCATCAAAAAGATTGAAGCGTCGACCAAGGACAAACCGGTGTCTGCCGTCGACAAGGTACGTTCGGGTTTCAAGCCGCTGGTGGACAAGGCAATTCAAGCGGCCGCCAAGGAGTTGGACAAAATCCCCGGTCGCCGTTGGGCCAATTTTGTAAAACGCAAACAACAGTACAAAGACTATCAGATTAACGTCGCAAAGACCTTTACGCTCGGATCCTTGGGCATTTTGGGCGGGGTCATCGGTCTTGCGACCACACCGTTTACAGCAGGTGCCAGTACCGTTTTGGGGCTGGTCAGCCTTACGCGGTCGGTCGCGGCAATCACCCGTGAAATTGTCAACGCCGCGCGCGATGCTGAGACCACACTGAAGGTTTTGCAATCAGATCTGAAGTCGCTGGAAAAAGCCTATCACAAGGCGGATGGCACCGCGCGTAAGAGACAGGGCGCATCCGAAGTGGCTTCTTCCGTTGTGAAAGGTCTTTTGGGGACTGATCCAGTGTGGGCCACCCTGCCCAAATGCGCTGACAACGCCAAAACACTCGACAACAAACTTGCCGGGTTGGAGGTTGCCGGTCGCAAGGCGTCAACCGAGATCATGAAGGGTTTCGATATTTGCGATGACCTTGAAAAGACCTTTAAGTCTGCTTCGGGCAAGGCTGCGGCCAAAGTGCTCGACAAGATCAAGAAAGCACGCAAAGCGTTGGATGGGTCCTTGAAAAAATGTACGTCATTCGGGGGGCGGATCTCCGCGATATCCGATAAGATTCCGGATCTGCAAAAGGTGCTTAAGGCACTGCAGGGAACCAATCCGAAGTTTGCGCAGATTTTCGATAAGGTTTGGCCCGCTGTGGTGAACCTTGGCTTGTCCGGTGCCAGTGGCGGGCTTGGCATCGCAGATGCAAAAAGTGCGCTCGATATTGCTAACGCCAGCATTTCGATGGCCAATGATGTCGCCGGAGAGATCGACGCACAACTTAGTTAGAAAAGGCGGGGAATGACGATAAGCGAAGACACAAGCGCTGAGTTCAGCGATATCACTGGCCACCGGGGCAAGCTTGCCCGGTGGCTGGAGCGTATGTCCGTTCAAATGACCTTTCTTGGGGTCATCATCCTGAACGCGGTGCTGATGGGTGTGTCCACATCTGCGGCTGCGGTGGAGCGATACGGTACATTGCTAGACGCGCTCGACAGGGTTGTTGTGGCTATTTTTGTGATCGAAATGGCACTCAAACTCTACGCTTATCGCCACAGGTTCTTCTATTCGGCCTGGAATGTCTTTGACTTGGCAATTGTTGTGATCAGCCTTGTGCCTGCCACCCAGACCCTCTCTGCCCTGCGCGGGCTGCGGGTGATCCGATCCATGCGTGTGCTCAGTGCGATCCCGCAGATGCGCGATGTCATACGCGCGCTCTTTGATGCGCTGCCGGGCATGGGCGCGGTGATGCTGTTGTTGCTTATTTTCTTCTACATCTTCGCGGTTATGGCCACAGTTCTGTACGGTCCAACCTTCCCGCAGTGGTTCGGGTCAGTTGGCGCGTCGCTTTACAGTCTGTTCCAGATCATGACGTTAGAGAGTTGGTCGATGGGCATTGTGCGCCCGGTGATGGAGGCGCATCCCTATGCCTGGGCGTTCTTTGTGCCATTTATCATTTGCACCGCGTTTGCGGTGCTGAACCTTTTCATCGGTTTGCTGGTCAACACGATGCAAGCCGCAGTGGAAGAAGCCCAGGATGAGGAACTGTCTAAAATCCTCAATATGGTGCAAGATCAAAACGCACGCGCAGAAGAACAGATGAGCGCCATGCGAGAAGAGCTGTCAACCCTGCGCGCGGAGTTGGGGAAGCGTGATGTCTGACAGTCAGAAGTTCATCGCACGCAACCGCGCCCCACGGGTTCAGATCGAATATGATGTGGAAGTGTACGGGGCTGAGAAGAAGATTCAGTTACCCTTTGTCATGGGTGTGATGAGCGATCTGGCTGGTAAGTCAGAGGTTCCGCAAGGATCGATCGAGGATCGCAAGTTCCTTGAAATCGACGTTGATAACTTCAACGACCGCATGAAAGCGATGAAACCGCGCGCGGCGTTTGCTGTTCCCAACACTATGACCGGCGAGGGCAATTTGTCGGTCGATCTGACGTTTGAGCGGATGGAAGATTTCTCCCCCGCTGCCGTTGCTGCCAAGGTGGAACCTTTGCGCAAGCTTTTGGAGGCCCGCACCCAACTGGACAATCTGCTGACCTACATGGATGGCAAAGCCGGTGCAGAAGGGTTGATTGAAAACCTTTTGCAGGATCAGCCAGCTTTGCGCGCATTGATGGCGGGGGCCGCCGCTGACAGCACAGACGCCTCTGCGCTGCTCAATTCGATCGCGGCAACGGCCCCTGATGAGGCGCCTGAAGCTGACAACACAGCGGATGTTTTGGCCTCCGTTGCAGCGGCAGCGCCTGCGGATGAGGTGGCGAAAGACACGACGGCAGACGTGTTGGCCGCTGTGGCCGAAACCGCACCCGAAGATACGCCAGACGACGACAGTAGCGACGATATACTAGCGGCAATCGCAGATGCCGCGCCAGCAGATGCGGTTTTGGCGGACGAAGGGTCCGCGGTTCTGGCGGCGATGGCTGACAGCGCCCCTGTCGACGTGGTTGAAGACGACGGAACAGATGAACTTTTGGCGGCGATGGCAGAGGCCGCGCCTGCGGACACCATCGAAGAAGATGCAAGCAGCGCCGTGTTGGCGTCCTTGGCCGACGACGTGCCAGAGGATTTGGCCGACGAAGACGACACCGATGATGTTTTGGCAGCTTTGGCTGACGCTGCACCTGCGGACGAAGTGGTCGCGGGTGATACAAGTGCAGTACTTGATGCGCTTGCCGCCGATGCGCCCGAAGACGTGGTCGAAGACGACGGCACTGACGATGTGTTGACTGCACTTGCTGACAGCGCGCCTGCAGATGACGAGGAAACGGATGACGGATCTGCTGCAGTGCTGGATGCCATGGCCGCCGAGGCAACAGAAGACGTAGCGGTTGATGATGGCAGCGACGATATTTTGGCAGCCGTAGCGGACGCAGCACCTGCAGAGGAGGTCGTCGACGACAGCCGCGACGCGCTTTTGAATTCCCTTGCGGACAGCGCCCCAGAGGAAGAAACCGCGGACGACGACGGTGTGGATGCGCTCTTGTCTGATCTCGCAGACGAGGCCCCGGACGAAGCGGAAGAAGACACGTCCGTCGACGACTTGCTGGCTGACGTGGCCACACATGTACCGGACGAAGAAGACGTGGACGATGGCGTTGACGCGCTTTTATCTGACCTCGCAGACGACGTGCCGCAAGATGTGGAAGAAGATACATCCGTTGATGATCTGCTAGCAGATGTGGCCACAGATGCACCGGACGAAGAGGAAGCCGACGACGGTGTGGATGCGCTCTTGTCTGACCTTGCAGAAGATGCCCCGGAAGAAGCGGAAGAAGACACGTCCGTCGACGACTTGCTGGCTGATGTGGCAATAGATGCACCTGACGAAGAAGACGCGGACGATGGCGTTGATGCGCTGTTGTCCGACCTGGCGAACGACGTGCCGGAAGATGTAGAAGATGACACGTCCGTCGACGACCTGCTGGCTGATGTGGCAACAGATGCACCTGACGAAGAAGACGCAGACGACGGAGTGGATGCGCTCTTGTCCGATCTCGCCGATGACGCCCCGGAAGACGGAGAAGACGACACCTCCGTCGATGATCTATTAGCCGACGTTGCAGATGCCGCACCGGAAGAGGCCGACGAAGAAGATGATCTGGACGCTCTATTGGCGGATGTGGCCGAGGACGCACCTGCGGACATCGAGGAAGATGATGATGTGGGTGCCCTGCTGGCCGACTTGGCTGACGAAGCAGAGGTGGAAGAGGTCGACGAGGACGATGACGTTTCCGCTCTGCTCGACGAAATAGCAGAGGACGCGCCAGACAATGTCGAAGACGCCGACGATTTGGATGCGCTGCTGGCTGATGTGGCCGAAGACGCCCCTGAAGACGAAGACGAAAGCGACGACGTTGATGCGCTTTTGGCAGACATAGCCGATGACGATGACTTGGACACGTCCGAAGACGGCTATGATTTAGATGCGCTTCTGTCTGAAGTGGCTTCGGATGCAGATGATGCTGAAGATGACGCAGACGATGAAGGTGACGTGGATGCACTGCTGGCTGACCTGTCGGATGACGCTGACGATGCAGACATCGACGCCTTACTGGACAGCACACCTGACGATGATGACGTCGATCTAGACGCACTTTTGGCTGACGACGACGAAGATGTGGATCTGGACGCACTTCTGTCCGATGACGCGGAAGATGACGTGGATCTTGACGCGCTGTTGGACGGTGGAGAAGACGATGACGTCGATTTAGATGCGCTTTTGGGCGACGACGACGATGGCGATGACACCGATCTAGACGCCCTTTTGAGTGATGACGGGGATGACGACGATCTGGATGCTTTGTTAGCCGGGGATGATGACGACACAGACCTCGATGCGCTGCTGTCAGATGACGACGACAGAGGCGATGATTTGGATGCGCTATTAGGTGACGACGAAGAGGCCGCCCCCGAAGAACCCGCCAAACCGGCAGTTCCCTACAATCCGGCTTTCGGCAAGAACACAGCGCCCAAGCCAGAGATCAAACAGGGCGACCGCCGACGCATGCGCGTGGCGATCCTGGGGGATTTCTCCGGTCGGGCAAACCGGGGTGAATTGCAAGGTGGGGCCGATCTGGCCGCGCGCAAGGCGATCAAGTTTGACATCGACACGGTCGAAGACATCATCGAACGGTTCTCCACAACGCTGAACCTTAACATCGGCAAAGATGGATCCGTGGTGGAGGTGGAGCTTGCCGATGTGGACGGACTGCACCCGGATGAATTGTTTGACAACGTTGAGTTTTTCAACGAACTCCGCAGTCTGCGCACGCAGATCAGCAGGGGCACAAACCTGGAAAGTCTAACCGGGCAGTTGCAGGCCTGGGGCGCGGAATTCGGGGATTTCAAACTGACGTCCAAGGCGCGGGCCAAAGGCAGCAAGGCGAATACCACACTAGCAGTGTCAGAATTTGCTCAGCTGATCGGGGCAGAGGCACCAGCCGCACCAGAGCCCACAGAGGCACAAGCCATGATCCAACGCGTGGTCGGCCCCTACATTCAGGCTGCACCTGACGCGAGCCAGGCCGCGATGCTGGAGGCAGTGGACAAAGCCTTGTCAGCGGCCATGGGATCAATCCTGCACCATCCGGATTTTCAGGCGGTGGAGGCAAACTGGCGCACGCTGGATATGCTCGCCCGCCGGGTCGAGACAGGCCAGCATCTAGAAATGGTGCTCTATGATGTGTCCGTGGAAGAGTTCACCGCCGATCTGGCAGCCCATGAAGATCTGGGTGACAGCGCGCTCTATGACATGTTGGTGGAACGCCCACGCCTGAGCGAAGATCAAGGACCGCTGGCGGCTGTCTTTGGCATGTACACGTTTGAGGAAACCCCGCCGCATGCCGAATTGCTGGCACGCATGTCAAAGATTTGTGCCCATATGGACGCGCCTTTTGTGGCGGCGATGGGGGCGGATTTCCTGAAAACCAAAGTGGACGATCTGCATCCGCTTGTGGCCAAAACCTGGGCAACTTTCCGCGAAACGCCGGAAGCAAAATATGTGGGGCTTGCTGCGCCACGGTTCTTGTTGCGGATGCCTTACGGCAAGAAGACCGAACCGGTTGACCCGTTTGACTATGAGGAATTTAACCCAAAAGAAGGGCTACGGTCGCTGCTGTTCGGCAACCCGGCTTCGCTAGTAATGCTGCTGTTGGCCAAATCGCTGTCCGAACAAGGTGCTGCGATCAAGCTTGGCTCTATCATGTCGATCAACGACATGCCGTTTCATTACATGACGGACCAATACGGTGATCAGGTAGCATTGCCGTCGACCGAACGTCTTCTCAACGAACGCACGGCGACAGAAACGCGGTTGCGAGGCTACATGCCGGTGTTGAGTATCCAAGGTCAGGACGTGGTTCGTCTTGGATCGTTCAACGCACTGGGCGGTGGCGAAATTCTGGGTCTTTGGGCCGGGGATGAAGTCAAAGCACTGCAGTCGGGCAAAATTCAAGCCCGCACCGGCGTTGGCCTGGGCGCCAACTTGGCTAAGCCGGAGGCTGAAGCAGCGCCCGCAGGTGGATCTGACGGAGGCGGCGATGATGACGACTTTGGCGGAGGCGACGACTTCGATCTTGGGGGCGACGACGACTTTGACTTGGGCGGGGACGATGATTTCGATCTCGGCGGAGATGATGACTTTGGTTCTGGCGACGATCTCGATGATTTGCTGTCTGGTTTTGATGATGACGGCGGCAGCGACGATGATGACGACGACGGAATGGATGATGATTTAGAGGCATTACTTGCTGATCTTTAACAAAAATATGACGCCAGGATTGTTCGGCGTGAATGGAGGACCCCATGGCCAGTGACCCACTGCCGTTAGAAAACAGATCCCAACGCGTGATGTGCGCGAAGGGCACGTCTGACTTGTACCTGTTGCAAGCGGATGTGACCGAAGGCATCGGGATCGTCAGCGAATTTGAAATCGAGTTTCTGGCACAAGAGGATTCAGTAAAGGCCGAGGATTTTCTGGCTGACGTCTTCACAATTGAGATGGACCTGGACTCTGGCGGCCCGCGCGAATGGTTAGGTACCTGTGTGGAATGCACTTATTTGGGTGTTTCGGAGGGCATGGGATACGGTGAATATCCGCATTTTAAGGTGCTTGTACGCGGTTGGCCCTGGCTTCTGACACGGGTTACCGACTGCCGCATCTTCCAAAACATGACGGCTGACGACATCGTTAAAGAGATTTTCTCGGACAACGGGTTTTCCGATACAGAATGGAAAGTCGGTGCCGCGCCGCCGGAGCGTGAATATTGCGTTCAGTATCGCGAGACGTCTTGGAATTTCGTGCAGCGCCTTTTGGCCGAGGAGGGACGTTTTTGGTATTTCGATTATTCCGGTGGCAAGGACAAACTGGTTATTTGCGATGACAGCGCCAAGCTGAAACCGATCCCAGGCGAGGCCAAGATAGAATTGATCGACAAGGAAGCCGGTGGCCGCGAAGAGATCGACTATGTGGACAACTGGAAACCAAAGCACAAAGTGCAGACTAACAAGGTCACGTTGAACGATTACGACTTTACAAAGTCAAAGACGAAACCCACCGGAACGCGCCAGGAAAGCCCCGCAAAATATGAAGATTACGATTATCCCGGGCTTTTTTTAGAAAGCGCGGACGGCACCAAAAAGGCGCGCCGTAGATTGGAGGCCTTAACGGCCACTACTCACCGGGTGGTAGCACAAGGCATCGTCAAGCAATTGCACCCAGCGGGCAAGATGACGCTCGATAAACACCCGAACCGCGACCAGAATAAAGAACATCTGGTGCTGACGGCAAAGCACAAGCTGCGGTTGGAAAAAGTCGAAGAAGACGACCCGAAATTCGACAAGCGCCGCACCGTGGGCAAAGGTATGCGGATCGGTGGTTATATGGCCACGTCCGACGGTGGCAAAGGGACGCCCAACGAAGTGATGGAACTGCAGTCGGTAGAATTTGAGGCCCAGATCGCCACAATTCCGTATGTTCCCCCGCCGGTTCCAGTGCCATATCCGATCATTAGCGGGATCCAAACTGCCGAAGTTGTTGGACCTTCAGGCGATGAAATTTACACTGATGAACATGGTCGCGTGAAGGTTCAGTTCCACTGGGACCGCAAAGGCGAAAAGGATGAAAACACAACCTGCTTCATCCGCGTGGCCACTCCAATTGCCGGTAAAAACTGGGGCATGATCCACATCCCACGGATCGGGCAAGAAGTTGTCGTTCAATTTCTGGAAGGCAACCCGGACCGGCCGTTGATTTTAGGTAGCGTCTACAATGATCAGCAGACGCCTCCGTTCAGCTTGCCTGATAACAAGACGCGCATTGGCTTGGTAAGCGACACGCACCTCAACGACGACACGGCGGCCAAGCACGAGTTGTACTTCGAAGAGAAAAAGGACGAAGAGGTCTTGCGCATGCAGTCCGAAAAAGACTGGGATGTGAACATTAAGAACTCTGCCACCATCAATATCGGCACCCAAGATAAACCCGATGGTGATTACGACCACAAGGTTTGGCGTCACACCACGCGCAGCTTCGGCGAAGGGTCAGGCGAAGGTGATCTGACAGAAGTTGTGCAGAACAACTTCACCAAATCGCTGCATGACGGCGACTACACGTTGACCGTCGAAAGCGGCAGTCGCATCACCGACATTGCCACCGATGAGACCTTGACCGTGGGCGGAGATGCGGCCGAAACAGTCAGCGGCACAAAAGACGTGACTGTCACCAGCGACATCACGATCACTTCCAACAGCAAGATCACGTTGGAGGTTGGCGGATCGAGCATCACAATGGACCCATCGTCGATTACCATTGCATCGCCGCAAATCAGCATCAGCGCGGACGGGACAGCTGAGCTTTCCAGCCCATCGACGACTGTCAAAGGTGATGGCATGCTGACCCTGCAGGGCGGCATGGTCAAAATCAATTAAGGGGGCGGGGCAATGACATCTGAACCGATCTCTTTCAAAGGTCTCAAAAAGCTACCGGAGGAGCCGTTTGTCGCGTTCTGTTCCAGTCGCAAAATTAAGCACAAAGTGGATGTGGAGCCGGATGAACCGGTGTCGTCCGGTCTTGAAAAGCTCTACGCATCGCGACAGCAGCCCGCTTTTTTTCAGGTGATCGCAAATGCGCTGCCGGTGCGGGAAGCCGTCTGGCTCGCCTGTCTGGCAGCAGAAGAACTGGTGCCGGAAGGGGCCGAGCTGCCAACGACGATCAAGACGGCTAAGGCCTGGGTGTTTAGTCCCAATGAGGACACCCGGAAGGCCGTGGAAAAGGCAATTACCGATGCGGATATGGATGATCCATATACGCTGGCCGCGGATGCGGCCTTTCACGGTAAGGTCAAAGGTCTGGAAGACGTGGTCCTGTCGCCGCCTTTGGCGACACCTACGATGGTGTTTGCCATGTTGATGAAGGCCGCACTGTATTTTCCAGAAGCTGAGGCCAAGGAGGAGACTTGGCAAAAACTGGTAGGGTTTGGCGTCAACATCGCGTCGGGCGGGACCGGGCGTCTTAGCCCGCCAGAAGAAGGGGAGACGAGCAATGCGTGACTTTTGCCTGAATTCCTTGTGTGAGGTGGGATTATGAGTCAGCCAGCCGCACGCATAGGCGATATGCACACTTGCCCGATGCAGACGCCGGGCACGCCGCCGATCCCGCACGTTGGGGGCCCAATCTCCTCTGGCGCGCCAACGGTGATAATTTGTAACATGCCCGCGGCCCGAGTGTCTGACATGGCGGTGTGCGTTGGACCGCCAGATACCATTGCCAAAGGCTCCGGAACCGTGATGATTTGCAACATGCCAGCGGCGCGTATCGGTGATATTACTGCCCACGGCGGTTCCATCGCAGCGGGCGCGCCTACTGTTCTAATCGGAGGTTAAGTTTGGGTCTGACCCTGAATATTTTGTCGAGCGGCGCCACACCAGGGCGCGAAACCGTTTTCACCATGGCTGGTGGATCGATGACGCTTGGCCGGTCAGAGACAAATGACGTGATACTGCCGGACCCCACGCGGGAGGTCAGTTCGTCCCACGCGGTGCTTCAGCAACGTGGCACAGATTATATGATCGTGGACACGTCGACCAACGGGACATTTCTGAACGGGGATGGCACGCCGCTGGGGGATGTGCCAACGCCGCTGAACCACGGGGATGTGCTGCGTATTGGTGCATATGAGTTGCAGGTGAATATCGCCGCTGCCGTGGCATCATCCGACCCATTTGCTGATCTACCGCCGCCCGTGGGCGAAGAGGCAATAGTCGAAGACACCGGCGGCAGCGCGATGGAAGAGATCGGTGGGATCGATACCTCCGGCGGGGACTTCCTGGATGATCTGCTGGGATCTACCCCGCCAAATGCGGCGCGGATGGAAACCCGGAGCGCGGTCGATTCCGACGATCAGACCATCGACGACTTTTTGGATGTCGAACAGGATCCGAACCGCCAGGGTGGCGCCAGCGCGCCCAACCATTCTGCGCCGACCCAGGATTTCTTTGACATGGGTGGAAAGGCCGGTGGAATTCCCGACGATTGGGATACCGATTTTGTATCGGGCGGTAGATCACCCAGTCCCACCAGCAGTGGCGGCGGCGGTGGGATGATCCCGGAGACGTCTTTTTCTGACGAGCCATTTGAAATTCCGAAATCTGATGCGCCGGCGGCGCCCGCACCACCTGCTGCAGCACCCACTGCGCCGTCAGGCCCGGATCCAATAGACGAATTGCTCAGCGCACGGGGGGACATGGGCGCCAGCGGTGACGATCTGCCACCGACAGATCTCGAAGAACCTGCTGAAGACGCTGTTGACGCACCGCTAGAACAATCAAACCTTTCTCCCACACCGGCGGAAGTGGTGGATGACAGCCCTGAGGAACCAATTGAACGGACCCCACCTGTGGTCGCTGAGCAGGCAACACCGGCTGCTACACCTGATCCCGCGCCAGAACCTACACCCCCACCTACACCGGCAGGGCCTGCAACTGGCCAAGACCTGGCCCGCCGCTTTTTGACATCTGTGGGTGTTGAACACGAAAAGATTGCCGACGAAGACTTGGGCGACGTAATGGACCGGGCAGGGGTGGCGTATCGCAAGCTTATTGAAGGCGCGCGCGAGGTGTTGATGGCACGCGCGTCCATCAAAGACGAACTTCAGCTGGGCCAGACCATGGTCAGCCCGGATGGCAACAACCCGATCAAATTCTCCGTTTCGCCGCAACAGGCGGTGGAGGCGATGATCAAACCGACGGTTGCAGGGTACATGTCAGGCGACAAAGCTGCAGCGGAAGCGATGCGTGACATCAAAGCCCATGAGGTTGCGATGATGACAGGGATGGAGACCGCCATCAAAGCGCTTCTGGCACGTTTTGATCCGACGGCACTGGGCGAGACGATTGAAAAATCGGGCGTGCTTGGTGGGTTGTTGCGCAACAAAAAAGCCCAATACTGGGATGCGTTTGAAAAACTCTACTCAAAGATATCGGAAGACGCGGAAGAGGACTTCAACGTGCTTTTCGGCAAGAGCTTTTCCAGCGCCTACAAAGATCAGATTGCAAAGTTGAAAGCAGAGGAGACTGAATAATGTTATTGAAACTAAAACTCTTTTTGACCGCCACGCTTACCATGTTTGCCCTAGCTGCCTGTGCGCCGACGGCCACATCTGTCAGCTCCAACGTGGTGGCGGCTTCAAACCTGAATGGCGGGTTGCCCGCGAAGGCCACAATTTTCTACCTGGCGTCTACATCCAGTTTCAACTCAGCGACTTATGCCGCTTTATCAGGCGATGCCCAAGCCGCGCTTGGTGCTGACCTGCTGGGCAAGCAAGACGTACTGTTGTCGCCAGGCGATACAAAAACCGTGTCACGCAGCTTTGACGGGGAAGGCCCAGCAGCGGTTGGCGTGATCGTGGGCTTCAAAGCCCTGACCTCCAGCCAGTGGCGCGCCAGCACGTCCGTATCGGGTGGGAAGGCCAACGCGTTGACCGTCTCGATCGGGTCGGGCAGCGTGAAGATCAGCAAATAAGAAAAACGGGGGGCGCGGACACGTGTCTTGGGAAAGCAAGGTCATCTGGTCAGAAGGGCTGTTTTTACAGCCCCATCACTTTCAGCAAGCGGACCGGTATACAGAAGCGCAGATTGCGGGGCTTGCCCATGGGGCAGCACCATACATCTGGGGCATGCGGGAGCTGACCATCGACGATGAGCTGCTGCGTCTTGGCAAAATCGCGATTAAATCGTGTGAAGGGATAACGCCCGACGGCACCACTTTCCGCGTCCCGGCGATTGACGATCTGCCATCTGCGATGGAGGTGCCGGAAACCGTCAAAGATGCAGTTGTGTTTTTGGCCGTTCCCACGCGCAGACACGGAGCGGTCGAGGTGGAGACAGAGTTTCATGAAAACTCTGCCAGCCGCTATCTGCCGTCTGAGGTAGACGTGACCAACGCCGTCGGCCGCGATCGAAAATCCACGACGCTTGGTGTTGGCAAATTGCGGCTGCAATTTGCGCTCGACCTTGATGACCTGGAAGACCAGTTGGTTATCCCGGTTGCAAAGATCATTGAGGTGCGATCTGACGGCGAAATCCTGTTGGACCGGTCTTTTATTCCATCCGTGATTGACCAACGGGCGGCCCGTCCGCTCACGGAATTTTTGCGCGAATTGGAAGGCTTGCTTGGCCACCGGTGTGAAGCCTTGGCCGGACGTCTGTCGGACACCGGCCCTGCAAAAGGCGTGGCAGAGCTGCAGGATTTCCTGCTGTTGATCACAGTGAACAGGTATCTGGGCCAGGTGCGACACCTTGCATCGGTGGAAAACACACATCCCTGCGGGCTCTATTTCCAACTGGTTGGAATGGCCGGGGAGCTGTCTACTTTTATGGCCGCAGAAAAGCGTGCGCCAGAATTTCCGGCCTACGCCCATGATAATCTGACCGGTACATTTCAGCCAATTATCCGCACCTTGCGTCAGTATCTGAGCGCAGTTCTGGAACAGACTGCGCAGTCGATCCAGTTGCAGCCGCGCAAATACGGCGTTTCGGTTGGGGTCATTGCCGACAAGCGTCTTCTGACCAACACCCAGATGGTTCTGGCAGTAAAAGCGGATACAGCAGCCGAAAACGTGCGGCGGCATATGCCCACACAGGCCAAGCTGGGCCCGGTGGAAGACATCCGTCAGCTGGTGAACTCTGCTTTGCCAGGTATCGGGTTGCGGCCTTTGCCGGTGGCGCCGCGACAGATCCCGTATCACGCGGGTGTGGTCTACTTCGAGCTGGATCCTGACAGTGAGTACTGGAAAAAGATGCGTACCAGCGGTGGTTTAGCCGTGCATGTGGCCGGTGAATTCCCAGGGCTAGAGATGGAACTCTGGGCAATTCGCCAGGCGTGACAAAAGGATAGATGCGGTGAACGACGAAGACCCTTTTGCCGAACCGACGGACACCGAAAAGACGGTTGTGAACCTGCGCCCTGGCGGGCGTGCGGCACCGACGCCGCCGCCGCCTGCGGCCGCGCCGCAGGCACCTGTGCAGCCCGCACCTCAGGCAGCGGCGGCGCCCGCGCCGGGACAGCCACAGGTTTTGGACCTAAAGCTCGCCGGGTCCGGTATGAACCCCCTGAACGCGGCGGCGGCATCGCTGTTCGCGCTGGTTGGGCGCATCCGCAACCGAGCGCAGCACAACAACCCGGACGCATTACGTGCGGCTGTTGTGCGGGAAATTCAGCAATTTGAAAGCGCGGCCTTGCAGGCGCAAATCCCTGCCCAGCAGGTGAAGATTGCCCGCTACAGCGTGTGCGCGACTATCGACGATGTGGTGCTAAACACGCCTTGGGGTGGCCGATCCGTTTGGGCACAACAGTCCATGGTCGGCACCTTTCACAAAGAAACCCATGGCGGCGACCGGTTTTATGAATTGCTCGCCCGCCTGGAAAAAGAACCCCAGACGAACCTTTGGTTATTGGAGTTCATTTTTGTGTGCCTGTCTCTGGGATTTGAAGGGCGTTTGCGGGTCGAGGACCGCGGGCCGGAAAAGCACGCCACCATTCGGGCGGGCCTTGCGTCGCTTATCCGCGCTAACCGGGGGGCGTTGGAACATGACATGGCGCCGGTTTGGCGCGGGCTGGAACTGCCCCACCGCCCGCTTAGCGCGTGGATGCCTGCTTGGCTTATTCTGGGCTTGGTATCGGTGATCCTGACGCTTAGTTACGTCGGGCTTGCCTGGGCGCTGTCCGGGGATACCGAACGGCTGCAGGGGCAACTTGCAACGCTTGGGGCAAAAGAGCAGATCGTGCTGAAGCGAACCGCGCCGCCACCGCCACCGCCCCCGATTATCGAAAGCACCCAGAAAGAGCGGGTTTCGAAGTTTCTGGAAGAAGAGCAGGCCGAAGGGCTGGTCACTCTTCTGGAAGACCAGAACACCGTGACAATTCGTGTGGCCGGATCCGGTATGTTCCGTCCTGCCACAGACACGATGGTCGAAGAATTTGTGCCCATCATGTTGCGCATTGCTGATGCCCTGAATGAAGAGACCGGCGCGATTATTATTGCCGGGCATTCCGACAATATTCCGATCAAAACGGCTCGCTTCCCGTCGAACCTGGCGTTGTCCCTGAAACGCGCGGAATCGGTCATGGCACAGATTGCCAACAGGCTGAAAGAACCGGATCGCATGACCGCAGAAGGCCGCTCTGACACCGAGCCCTTGGTGTCAAACGACACCAAAGAAGGCCGCGCCACCAACCGGCGGGTGGAGATTGTCATCATGAAATCGGGGGGGGGCGACGGATAATGGTCTACATTACCAAATTTTTTGGCTGGTTTTTCGGCGCCTACGGGATCCTTGGCATTACGGCTTTGTTTTTATGCGCCATCATCTGGTTCGTCGGCCCGGTCATTGGCTTTGGTGGGACGCACCCGTTTGAAACAGTATCTTCGCGGCTGATCACAGTCGGCTGCATCTTTGGTTTCACACTCTTCTTGATGCTTATCATCGCGTTGATCCGGTCTCGGCGTGAACGCAAGATGACCGAGGTCATCGTCGAGCAAGAGGTCGAAGAGGTTGATGAAACCGACGAGACAGTGAAAGCCGAACTGGCAGAGATGAAGACCCGCATGGCGGAAGCGCTGAAGTTGATGCGCAAGTCAAAGCTTGGCGGGAAAGGGCGCAGCCAGAAGCTCTACCAATTGCCGTGGTATTTGATGATCGGCCCGCCGGGATCGGGCAAGACCACCGCGATTGTAAATTCTGGCCTGACGTTCCCGTTGGCCGAAAAGATGGGCATGCAGGCCGTGGGTGGTATCGGCGGTACGCGAAACTGCGACTGGTGGTTCACGGATGAAGCCGTGCTGATTGACACCGCCGGCCGATATACGACCCAGGACAGTGACCAGGACGCGGACAGCCGGGCCTGGAACGGCTTTTTGAACATGCTCAAAAAGTACCGCAAGCGCCAACCGATCAACGGTGCGATTGTGGCAATATCGCTGTCCGACATATCCACCCAGGATGAAACGGCGCGCAAGGAATACGCCACATCCATCCGCCTGCGCTTAACCGAACTGCGTGAAAAGCTGGGCGTGCGGTTCCCGATCTATTTGATGCTGACCAAGGCCGATCTGATCGTGGGCTTTATGGAGTTCTTTGAGAACCTAGGCAAAGAGCGCCGCGCCCAGGTCTGGGGCTTCACCTATCCGATGGAGAACGCAAAAGACCGGCGCAAACCGCTCGACGGGTTTGACGAACAGTTTGATGCATTGATGACCCAGCTGAACAACCACAAGCTGGAACGCATGTCTGAGGTAACGGACCCAGGCCGACGGGCGATGATTGCAGCGTTCCCTCAGCAGGTGGCCAGCCTGCGTCCCGTGGTGCGGGAGTTTTTGACGGACATCTTCCTCGATTCCAAATTTATGGAAAACCAGTTGGTGCGGGGGATGTACCTGACCTCCGGCACCCAGGAAGGCACGCCGATTGACCGGCTTTTGGGCGGCATGGCCAAAACCTTTGGCCTTGGCCGACAGGCGCTTGGCGCCGGTGGCGGGCAGGGGCGTAGCTATTTCCTGAAAACCTTGATGGACACCGTAATTTTCCCGGAAGCGGGTCTGGTGTCCAAAGACGACAAGGTTGAGCGCCGGTACAAATGGATCGTGCGCGGGACAATCGCGGCGGCCACGCTTTTGACGCTTGGGATGGTTGGTATCTGGGTCAACAGCTTCCTTGGCAACCGAGCTTTGGTCGCCGAAGCATCTGAACAAGCGGAAAAATATGCCTCCGCCATTGCCGGTGTGCCGGGCAACCCGATTGAGGATACCAACGTCAGCCAGTTGGTGGCGCCTTTGAACATTCTTTTGTCCATGCCGTCCAACCCGCGCCAGACTGACCCGGACCCAGATCGTGCGCTGACCTATGGTCTCTACCAGGGCGACACCATTGGGACCCAGGCAGCGCAAACCTACCGCACGGCCATGAACCAGATGATGCTGCCGCGCATGATCTTGAAACTGGAAGAACAGATCCACGCAAATATGGGCGATACCGGCTTTCTGTTTGAGGCGCTCAAGATTTACCTGATGCTGGGCCAGCAAGGCCCGATGGATGTGGAACGAGTCAAAGAATGGTATAAAATTGAATGGGGCAATGAGTTTGGCACGCTAGAGCCGCAGATCTTTCAGGGCTTGATGGTTCATCTAGAGAACATGGTCACACAGCCAATGATCTCTGTCCCGCTAGACGGTGATCTGGTGACACTGTTGCAAGAGGAATTGGCGCAGATTCCAGTGGCCGAACGGGCGTACCGCACGATCATTGAAGGCCAAGAGGCCAAGCAGCTGGCCAAATGGACCGTACAAAAAGCAGGTGGCCCAGCGACGCCGCGGGTGATGCAGCGCCCGTCTGGTCTCGCGCTTACCGAAGGCGTGGCGGGGATCTACACCAAAGACGGCTTTTACGATGTCTTTTTGCCTGCGGCGCTCGATGTGGCAGCCCAGCTGCAAAAAGACAATTGGGTGCTTGGCCCGAAGGCCGAGGACCTGTCTGACGCAAATGCGCTCGCGCTTATTGCGCGCGACGTGCTGGATCTCTACTACGCGGATTACATCACCGAATGGGAAACCATTCTTGGCGACGTGGACATTCAACCGATGAGTTCCATGAGCCAGACCGTGCGCAGCATGAGCTTGCTGAGCGGTCCAAACTCACCACTGCTGAAAATCCTGACTGAGGTAGCGACCCAAACCCGGCTCGCCACGCGTGCCTCCAATGAAGTGGCAGAGCAAGTCGGCGCCGGGCTTAGCGCGGAAGGTACGAACCTCGCCATTGAAGGTCTGGGTGTGCGAACTCAGCGCCTTTTGGCGGTTCTGCAAGGGGCTGCCACTGCGGCGGGTGAGGAACCGCCCAAACCCGGGCAAGTAGTTGAGGATCGTTTCGACAGCCTGAACACCTTCGTCAACGGCATCGGCGAAGGTGCCCCGGCAGAGATGACCCGTATCATGGAACTGATCACCGGCGCCTATCAGGAGCTCAACCGCCTGAGCGTGGGCGGCGGCAATGTCGCCGGTTCGGGAGAAGCGGTCTTGCGCCTGCAAGAGGCCAACACCACGCTGTCCGGCCCAATGCAGCGCTGGATCACCCAAATCATCGCAGGCGCCAGCGGGGCAACGGCTGGCGGCAAAAGGTCTAAGCTGAACAACCAATGGCAGGCGAACGTGCTGCCATATTGCAAGCAGGGTGTGGAAAACCGCTATCCCTTCAACCGCAAAGCGCGGGCAGAAATTGGTATTCAGGATTTCGCGCGTCTCTTTGCGCCGAACGGCCTGATCGACGGGTTTTTCAACGCCAATCTGAAAGAACACGTGGATACGTCTGCACGGCCTTGGAAGTTTGTGCGCAGCACCGGCAAAGATCTGGGGATTTCAGACACTGTCTTGCAGCAGTTTGAAATTGCGGCGGAAATTCGGGATGCATTTTTCCTTGCACCGGGTCTGCCGTCTGTGACGTTTGACCTGAAGCCCATCGCGCTTGATCCCAACGCGCAGCAGGTGACGCTCGTGGTGAACGGCCAGACCATCGCCTATGCCCATGGTCCACAGCAAACGTCGAGCATGAAGTGGCCCGAAGGTGGTGGATCGGCCATGGTGTCGTTTGAACCAGCGGCCCAAGGGCGCAAAAACGCGCGGCAGATGGACGGGCCTTGGGCCTGGTTCCGTATGCTCGACACCGCAGAGGTGCGGCGCACCAATGTGGCCGACCAGACGCGGGTTGTCTTTAACGTGGGCGGGCGGATCGCTGTCTTTAACATGCGCGCGGGTTCTGCCATCAATCCGTTCTCGTCCAAGGCCGTGCGGCGGTTCCGCTGTCCGGGGTCGCTTTGATGTACGGGTTTTACGGCAAGATGCCCGGTCACGGCGATTTTGTGCGATCCAAGGCGGATCCGGGGTTTGTTGCGGCCTGGGATACCTGGCTGCAGGCCAGCTTTTCCGACAGCCGCACACGGCTGGGAGACGCTTGGCAAGCTGCCTATGAGGCGATGCCGATCTGGCGTTTCACATTGCCCGGCGGTGTTTGCGGGGACGATCCGATTCTGGGGGTGATGATGCCCAGCCAGGACCGCGTAGGGCGCATGTTCCCATTGACCGTCTTTGCCCGATTAAAGATGGCGGCGGGTCAGGGTGCGCTGGACGCGGAACCCTTGATGACCGAGCTGGAAGATGCCGCGCTGGAAACGCTTGATTGTACGCCCCAGGACCGGCTGCGCGCGCGTCTCGATGCTATGGCGGCACCAGATACGACCGACGCCTCCGACGGGGCGACACACTGGCTTTCCACCTTTTTTGGCGGTGCTGCGCGACGGGACACCTTTTCCTTTGCTGCCCTGCCATCACCCGCCCGATTTACCCAGCTTCTAAACCCGGGGGCAGAGACCGCCAATGTTTGAGCAAGGCCCGAAGTTCACTACCGATGCCGACACCCATGTGGGCAAGGTCCGCGATCTGAATGAGGACAGTTTGCTGGTGCGTGAAAACCTGCACCTTTGGTGTGTGGCCGATGGTATGGGTGGGCACGAAGGCGGCGATTGGGCGAGCCAGGCGGTCGTCGCTGAGTTGGCTAAGATTGATCGCGATATGCCCGGTGGTGAGATGATGCAGGCGGTGCGTCAAGCTTATCACGATGCCCACGCGGCTATACAGGTAGAAGCCGGGATGCGCGGGGCAGGGACCATGGGTTCCACGGCGGTGTCTCTTATCATGTCGGGCGATCATTTTGTCTGTCTATGGGTGGGTGATAGCCGCCTTTATCACTGTCGCGACGGTCAGGTGCGTCAGCTTTCGGCAGACCACTCTTTGGTCAACGAATGGGTTGAGGCGGGCAAAATCACAGCAGAAGAAGCGGAACATCACCCCCACGGCAATGTCATCACGCGCGCCATTGGAGTGGGGGAAGAACCGCCAGAGGTGGCCAAGATACGTGGCCAGTTCGAACCGGGGGATCGGTTCTTGCTGTGTTCCGACGGGTTGAGCGGGTACATGCGCGAAGACGATATCTTCAACGTGGTTTGTAACGAGAAGATGGACGGCATCGCGGATCGATTGATCCAGGGCGCGCTCGACGGCGGTGGCAAAGACAACATTACAGTTATCGTGGTCGAAGTGCCTTATTAGGCGACACTGCGCTTAATAAAGCAAGTTTAGTGTCTGAGTTTACTTATGTCCCTTCCAAAGGTCTGTGCTTAGGTATTTAAGCCCGCTGTCGCAGACTACAAAAGCAACGGTGCCGCCGCGTTCAGGCCCTTTGAGCAGGTCTACCGCCCCAGCCAAATTAGCTCCGGCAGAATAGCCGCCAAATATGCCTTCGATGCGTGCCAGTTGGCGCGCGTGGGTTGTCGCAGCTTCTGCGGTTACAGTCAGAATGCCTTCAATAGGCGCATGTCGCAGGTGTGCCAGATCAGCCATTAGGTATCCGCCGCCTTGGATCGGGTGGTCTGGCTGTGTGGTGTCGCCGCCGCGCAGGGCCTCTGCCCCAGACGGCTCCACTGCGTAAGATCGCACGCCTTTGCCCGCGAAGAACCGTGCGCAACCGCCAAGGGTGCCGCCTGATCCTGCAAAGTCACAAAAAGCAGTGACAGTGCCTTGGGATTGGTCCCAAATCTCTGGCGCGGTCCCGGTTGCATGGGCTGCCGGATTCCCTGGGCGGGTGAACTGGTCAGCGCGAAAGGCACGTCTATCCGACGTGATCTTTTGGGCTGCGCTCTCCACCAGTTCTAGGTCAGCGCCGCTGACCTTGCCCGGCGTCCCACCGGGTGATTGGTCCACCAGAATAACCTCCGCGCCAAGTGCGCGCATCATCGCCGCCCGTTCCGAGGAGTTGCCACGGCTCATCACCGCTACAAACGGATGGCCTAAAACACCGCACACGATTGCAAGACCGGTGCCCATATTCCCACTTGTCAGTTCAACTACCGTTTGTCCGGGGCGAAGGTCCCCGGTGTCGCGCGCCGCCTCAATAATCGCGCGCGCAGCCCGGTCCTTTTTTGAAAACCCCGGCAGTAGGTAGTCCAGTTTGGCCAGCAGCCGCCCGTCTAGCCCGAGGTGCTGAGTCAGGCGCGACAGGTCCACCAACGGTGTGCCGCCAATGGCGTCAATGATCGAAGGCAAAGGTGTCATTTGATATCCTGGGTTAGCCAACCGAACGCTGCACCGTATTTTGATCCGGTCGCAGTAAGCTTAGTTGATCGGTCGAGTTTCGGCATTCTTTCGAACTTCATTTGAACTGTCATGGCAAGAGGGTCCTTCGCATTCTGCACCCGCGATGCTGCGCTTCGACATTGGCTAAGGTCTTACAAGAAGCGCGAAACCGATTCTCTTTTTTGACCTGGGCATTTGCCACGGCACAGGGATTTCAGGTCGATGGAAAGCATGGTCAATCTACCAAAAGGAGAAATTAACCACGGCCGCTTCGGCCCGATCGATAACGTGTTAACGATACCTACTGTCAAACAACCACCAACAAGATTGAAGTATTGCAGGTACTTAGCCCCTGTGCCGTCACATGATCGGCAAAAAACGGCCATCTGAAACAAACTAAAATCAAATTGGAAACAAACATTCGACGAGATTTGAGATAATAAACCGTACGTAGGGCAGCTGCCGTGTATTGCCCTGAGTTAATGAGTAGGAACCAAGAAATGGTTATCGCAAGCATCTTTGCATCAGGCATCGCTATCGGCTTCGTCGTAGGCTTCATCAGCTTTACGCTGGTGTACGCATTTTTGGCGTAGGTACGACTGGCGACCGCAGGGCGCGACCGCCCATCCCACCCTACACTGGATTTATTTGGCCGGTTGATAGACTGGCCGTGCTGGGACCGTATGGCTCACGTCCGGGCGCACGCTTGAGGGATCTTGAAAGCTGGGCAGAACCGCTAACCCGGCTTCATCAGCTAAGAAACTCTCCGCTGCCGCAGCGTCGGCATAAATAATTTCATGGCGCGCAAAAATCAGTTGAACAAATTTTGTCGACTTTAATTTGGCAGGCTTGGAGTCCAGGCTGTCCATCAGATGATGGGCCGAAACCAGAACCTCTGCCTTGCCGAACATTGACAAGGCTTCAGCGCCTTTCACCAAAACGCATGTGTTTGGCGCCAAGGTTAGGGGTCGGGCATTGTTTATTGCCCCGGTCGGGAAAGTTGCGGTTGGGCAAATCGCATGCGTTCTCTCACATTTGCCGACCCAAATCAGCGGTTGCATGCCGTGATCGCGCGTCACCAGCCGGTCACCAGCAACCAGGGTGTCGGCCCGAACCTCCCCTTTAGCGGTCATGATTAAGGTGTCAGCAGAAAGCCCCAGTCGTTGTTGCCGATCCGTTTTGTCGGCGTGGGGGTAAATTGTGGAGCGGTCTGACGGTTCAATACACACGGTTCGGTATGCGCGCCCGGTAACCAAAGGACGGGATGACTGTAGAGTGGTAAATCCATCTGGTGCCGACTGATCGGCCTGCTGCGTGGCCCAAACGGTATCACCGGTGGTCAAATCCTGCACTTGCCACGTCAGATCAGCCCGAAAAGGCGCTGTTAAAGTTCGTTGGCATTGATCCCCAAAGGTGGCGATCCCGCCGACGCGGTCCGAAAACGGCGTTTGCGGCCCCACGGAATAGGTGTGTGCCTGATAGTCCATAATAGATCCGCGCCCCCTGCGGCCCTAAGTGTTATAATCTGCGACTTTGGTTAAGATCGTGTCCAAATTACGGCGAAAACCGCGCAACATTTTGGAATTCGGTCAAATTTTTACCCAAAAATGCCCTGCTCGGTAGAGAAACTGCCGATATGGCGTGCGGATGGGCCTGACTGAACGCTGTTGACCCAGCCTAACGTGCTTTTGTTTGTTGCATCTGACTTTCGGTCATGCGTAACATGCCGCAATTAAAAACATTCAGGCCAAAGGTCTGGACACACAACAGGGTAAAGCGGGGTCACGTTGGCTGCCAAAACCGGGGACGAAGCCTTCGTCGTGTTCGACGGGGTGCAAAAGAGTTATGACGGCGAAGTACTGGTCGTCAAAAATCTTAACCTAAATATCGCCAAAGGCGAGTTTGTTACGATGTTGGGCCCCAGTGGTTCCGGCAAGACAACTTGCCTTATGATGCTTGCTGGGTTTGAGACCGCCACCAGCGGTGACATTCGGCTTGGCGGTGAACCGATCAACAACATCCCACCGCACAAGCGCGGCATTGGCATGGTGTTCCAAAACTATGCCCTTTTCCCGCACATGACTGTAGGCGAAAACCTGGCCTTCCCACTGCAAGTGCGAAAGATGGACAAGTCAGAGATCGACGCCAAGGTGAAGCGTGCTCTGGACATGGTGCAGATGGGCGATTTTGCCGGGCGCCGTCCTGCACAGCTGTCGGGCGGTCAGCAGCAGCGCATCGCTTTGGCCCGTGCGCTGGTGTTCGACGCTGAACTTGTCCTGATGGATGAGCCGCTGGGTGCACTCGACAAGCAGCTGCGCGAACACATGCAGTATGAGATCAAGCACATCCATGAGAACCTCGGCATTACGGTTGTCTATGTGACACACGACCAGTCTGAGGCTTTGACGATGTCGGACCGGATTGCAGTCTTTAATGATGGTGTGATCCAACAACTCGCGCCGCCAGAGGATCTGTATGAACGCCCGGAAAATGCGTTTGTGGCGCAATTCATCGGTGAAAACAATACGTTACGGGGTGTTGTTGAGGCGGTGGAAGGCCAAACGGCGACCGTCAAACTAAGTAGCGGCGAGACCGTGAAAGCCTTGGCGGTCAACTGTGGCGCGCCAGGCAGCCCGACAACTTTGTCCGTGCGCCCTGAGCGCGTGTTTGTGGGCAAACATGGTGATTTGCCAACCACAAAAGCTGCGGTGAAAGAACTGATCTATCTAGGCGATCACATTCGCTGTCGGATGGAAGTTCACGGTGATGATGAGTTCATCGTGAAAGTGCCAAACGCCGCAGGCCACACCCACATGACAGAAGGCGAGATCGTCGACATCTGCTGGGAAATTGAGGATTGCCGCGCGCTGGACGGATAAGCGCGGGGACGAACAGCCAGGGGCTCCTGCCCGAGGGACCCAGGCCAAATTCATCAAACGGGCATACGTTAACAAGGAGAAGTTACATGCAATTCAAGACACTGCTCGCAGGGGCTGCTGCTGCAGCGCTCGTTGCAGGTGCCGCAACTGCCCGTGACCTGACCGTGGTCAGCTGGGGCGGCGCCTACACCAAGAGCCAGGTTGAAGCATACCACAAACCCTGGATCGCAAAGACCGGCAACAAGATCGTGTCCGAGGACTATTCCGGCGGCTTGGCTGAAGTTAAAGCTCAAGTGGATGCTGGCAACGTAACCTGGGACATCATCGACTTGGAATTGGCTGACGCCGTACGTGGTTGTGACGAAGGCCTGTTCGAAGAAATCGACCCTGCAATTCTACCAGCTGGTGCAGACGGAAGCGCAGCTACGGATGACTTCATCCCAGGCGCAATCACCGAATGTGCTGTTGCAAACATCGTTTGGTCCACTGTCTTCGCCTACGACACTGCGAAGATGCCAGAAGGCCCGAAAACCATCGCCGACTTCTACGACCTGGAAAAATTCCCAGGCAAGCGCGGCATGCGTAAAACGCCTAAAGCCAACATGGAAATGGCGCTGATGGCTGACGGTGTACCGGCAGACGAAGTTTACGCCATGCTGGAAACAGACGAAGGCGTTGCACGCGCGTTCGCTAAAATGGACACCATCAAAGACAGCGTTGTCTGGTGGGAAGCAGGCGCGCAGCCTCCACAGCTTCTGGCTGACGGCGAAGTTGCCATGACAACTGCCTACAACGGCCGTATTTTCAACGCGGTAGCTGCTGAAAACAAACCGTTTGAAATCGTTTGGGACGCACAGATCTTTGCACTCGACCTCTGGGCCGTGGTCAAAGGTTCGCCGAACAAAGACAAGGCAATGGACTTCCTGAAGTTCTCCACCGAGACTGAGCAGTTGGCGGCACAAGCTTCCTACATTTCTTACGGTCCGGCACGGAAATCTTCCGCACCGCTGGTTGCTGCATTCCACTCCAACCCAGATCTGGAAATGGGCCCGCACATGCCAACGGCACCTGAGAACTTCAAAAACGCTCTGTCGAGCAACTTTGAGTTCTGGGCGGACAACCAGGACGAACTGAACGAGCGGTTCAACACCTGGCTGGCTGCTAACTAAGTCACGCCGTTCGAAATTTGGAGGGGCGGCGATCGCCCCTCCGACCCAGAGAACGATCTGCATCATGACCGACACGACACTCAACACCCCGGAAAAGACCCTGCTGGCTGCTGACGGCACGCCGCTGAAGCGGAAACTGCGTCAGGCGCTGTTCCGCAGCCGGGTACGCGCCTTTGGCCTGGTTGTGCCGCTTTTGATGCTGATTGTGATGGCGTTTTTGATCCCAATTGTCCTGTTCCTATGGCAAGCGGTCTACAACGACACATTTTCATCCAACATGCCGAACGTGACCCCCAAGCTTGCCGCTTGGGATGGTGTGTCAGATCCAACCGAGGACATGTATGAAGCCTTGGTCAAAGACCTGATTGCAACGCGTGAGGCCAAAACAATCGGTAAGGTCGCCACGGCTGTGAACCGCGAATTGTCTGGCACCAGGTCGCTGTTTACGTCGACCGCGCGGAAGGCCAAAAAGCTGGAGCCGCCGTTCAAGGAAGCCCTGATCGACACCAAGAAGAAGTGGGGCGATCTGGAAACCTGGCAGGCCATGAAGATTGCCTCCAAGGCTTTGACTACCGCCTACATCGCAGGCGCTGTTGATATGCAGTTGAACGCGGACGGGTCCCACTCGATGAAGCCGGAAGATCGTCGGATCCACATCACGCTGTTCTTGCGCACGATGCAAATCTCGATCATCGTGACGCTGATGGGGGTTGTGCTGGGCTACCCTGTGGCCTTCTTGCTGTCCAACCTGTCGGTCCGTACGTCCAACCTGCTGTTGATCTTGGTCCTGCTTCCGTTCTGGACATCGTTGCTGGTGCGAACCACGGCTTGGATTGCGATGTTGCAGGGGCAGGGGGTTCTGAACGACCTCTTTGTGGTCTTTGGTTTGGCCACAGATGAGGATCGCTTCAGTCTGATCTACAATAAAACCGGCACGCTGATTGCGATGACCCATATCTTACTGCCGTTTATGATCTTACCGCTCTATTCGGTTATGAAGACCATCCCGCCATCATATGTGCGCGCGGCGCGGTCCATGGGAGCAACGCCTTGGACCGCGTTCTGGCGGGTCTATTTCCCGCAGTCGATCCCGGGTATTGGGGCCGGGGGCATTCTGGTCTTCATTCTCGCTATCTCGTTCTACATCACGCCAGCCCTTGTGGGCGGCCAGGATGGCACGATGATCTCGAACTTCATCGATTTCCACATGCGATCGTCGCTCAACTGGTCGCTTGCGGCTGCCATGGGCTTGGTGCTGCTGGTGATCGTGCTTTTCCTTTACTGGCTCTACGACCGGATCGTGGGCATTGATAACATGAAGCTGGGGTAGGCCATGGCGACGGTTGCACAACAATACCGCTACATTCCGCCAAAGCCGCCGCTTTGGTTCACACTCGCCTGGACCGGTGGTTTTGGCGCCATTGTCGGGTTTCTGACGGCACAAGGCCAAGTGTCGCAAATGATACCGTACTTGCTGGCAGGCGCGATTGTTGCCGCTGGTTTGGCGGCGCTGTCCGTCTTCGTTCTCAAAACACGCATGGTTTCAGGGCCAACATGCGCAGCCATCGCATTGCTGCTTGGCCTTTTGACGATTGGCGTCAGCTACGGGGTCCTGGTGGGCGTTATCGGTTTTATAATCGGACGCATGGCAATCTGGCTTTCGACCGGGGATTACCGACTAAACCAGCCGCCTTATTCATCTACGGGTGAGGTTTTGTGGTTTTACACCTTCCGCTTCATTTGCGGTTTGATCTTCCTGTTTCTGATCTCTCCCATCATCATCTTGATGCCGCTGTCGTTTAATATTGAGCCGTACTTCAGCTTCACCGAAGGTATGCTGTCGTTTGATCCCGACGCCTATTCCATGCGCTGGTATGCCGATATTTTCCGCAACGGTATGGCCGCACCTGATGCTGTCGCCGGGTGGTGGTCGGACATGTGGAACAACGCTCAATGGGTGCGTTCGGTGCGCAACTCGTTTTTCATCGGCATTTGTGCGACCCTACTGGCCACGGCGCTTGGCACCCTGGCAGCAATCGGGCTGAGCCGGCCAGAGATGCCCTATCGCCGTTCGATCATGGCCTTGCTGATTTCGCCGATGATTGTCCCATTGGTAATCATCGCGTCGGGTATGTTCTTTTTCTTCTCTGATCTGAGCATCGCCAAGACCTATTTCGGGGTGATCGTCGCACACGCCGTGCTGGGAACACCGTTTGTGATTATCACTGTGACCGCCACATTGGTTGGATTTGATCAATCCCTGACGCGGGCCGCCGCAAATATGGGGGCAAGCCCGGTCTACACCTTCTTCAAGATCCAGATGCCACTGATCTTGCCGGGCGTGATTTCTGGGGCGCTTTTTGCCTTTATCACGTCGTTTGATGAGGTTGTGGTTGTGTTGCAGCTTGCCTCGGCAGAGCAGCGGACGATCCCGCGGCAGATGTTCTCTGGCATTCGCGAACAGATCAGCCCGACGATCCTGGCGGTTGCTACGATCCTGGTTCTGATCTCTATCGTTCTGCTGACAGTGGTAGAGATGCTGCGCCGCCGTTCAGAGCGACTTCGTGGTTTGAGCCCCGCTTAAGGGGCCCAAACAAATTTGCAGAAAATGAGTGGTCCAAGTTAAAGGCCGGATGCAGCAGCCTTCATGGCTGCCTTCCAGGCTTTGTAATCTTCCCCGCCCAGTGCTTTCATCGTCTCTTTGTCTTCGATGTACTTGTTGATGAAGGCGAGCAGGTCTTTGGCCTTTTGCTTTGCGTTGCGGTATGCGTTGCGAAGCGGTGGCAACGTGAAAGTCTGATAGTCTACCAAGTCGTCACCGGCCTGCATGGCTGCATCCATTGCCACCAAAATACCCTTTGTGATGATGTCGCTTTCCTCAGGCGTAGGATCCTCGCGCCCGTCTGACAAGTCGCGCCAACGGTTCACGCCACCGTTGAGCCGCCGGATCTGGCGGTCTTGTTCCGCGTAGGCGGCAACGCGTACGCCGTCCAGCCGCATCTCTTCTGCCAGACCATCGCGGTAGGCGATCCCGGCGGCTGTCACAACTTTCACAGCGGCGGCGTGTTTGCGTTTCAGTTTAGTAATGTTCCCAGAAAGACGTCCCATGGTTCCTCCTCTAAATTATTTTGTACTTATGGCGGTGTCTCAATCGTCCGGCATTGCCTTGATGGCATTGCCGCCCACGACAACTTTCTTGACCTCAGCCGTCAGTTTGGACGCGGCAGATTTGCCCGCCACTTTGGCTGGTTTCTTAACCTTCTTCTGAGCAGCATTGGCTGCCTTCATTTTCTTCTGAAGGTCTTTAATTTTCTTTGGATCAAGTGGTTTTTTGGCCATCAATTGTACCTTTCGCTGTTGGACGCCTAAGTAAAGGCGACCACGCAACGTAAGGTCAACTGCCACGAGGCGATTTTCAGGAACTGACGGTTTTTTAACGGTTCACGCCCGCGCGCGCCGCCTGCGGCGCCCACCACTGCCGCGTTCGCCGCCGCCTTCACCCCCAGTGTTGAAGGACACATCCGGCAATGTCACAACGCTTTCAAGGATTGGAAAAGGCTCTGCACTGTTGGGGATCGCGCTGGCATTCACAAAGTGTTCCTGAAAGCGAGGCTCGACTGCGGTTTCAATCTTGTGGATGTTGCGCACGGTTTGTTCGATTTCGGTGCGCGCGTCTGTGTTCAACAACGCGATGCGCGCGCCGGTACCTGCCGCATTCCCTGCGCTGGTCACTTTGTCCAACGCGCAGTCAGGGATCATGCCCAGAACCATTGCGTGTTTCGTGCTTATGTGCGCGCCAAAAGCACCTGCCAGCACGATACGATCCACGGTTTCAACTTCTAGCTTGTCCATCAACAGCTTTGCACCGGAATAAAGTGCGGCTTTGGCCATCTGGATTGCGCGGATGTCGGGGTTGGTCACAGCGATCTTTGGACCACCTTCGGCAGACCCGTCCCATATCAGATAGGAATGGGTGCGCCCGTCGGCGAAACAACGGGCCGTGCCAGTTTGCTCTGGCGACCCGATCAGGCCCGCCTGGTCAAGTATGCCTGCCATGCGCATTTCGGCCACAGCTTCGATGATGCCAGACCCGCAGATGCCGGTAATGCCGCTGGAAAGGATGGACGTCTCAAAGCCTTCTTCATCGGACCAGAGGTCAGACCCGATAACGCGGAACCGGGGTTCTTTTGTAACCGGGTCAATTTCCACCCGTTCAATGGCTCCGGGGGCGGCCCGCTGGCCGCTGGAGATTTGTGCGCCCTCAAAAGCCGGACCCGTGGGCGAAGAACAGGCCAGAACCTGATCTTTGTTGCCGAGCAGGATTTCAGCGTTTGTGCCCACGTCCACCACCAGCACGAGGTCCTCGGATTTATCCGGTGCCTCAGAAAGGGCCACGGCAGCGGCGTCTGCCCCCACGTGACCTGCAATGCAGGGCAGCAAATAGACACGCGCCGCAGGGTGCAGGTTTAGGTCCAATTCCAAAGCGCGCAGGCTTAGGCTGTCAGACGTGGACAGGGCAAAGGGCGCCTGACCAAGTTCAAACGGGTCGATACCCAAAAACAGGTGGTGCATGACCGGATTGCAGACGATCACCGCATCCACGATCAGGTCGCGGTCGATGCCTGCCTCCGACGCAATGTTCACAAATAGTGCGTTCATGCCCTCGCGCACGGCCTTGGTCATCTCTGCCGCGCCGGAGGTGTTCATCATGGAATAACTGACCCTGCTCATCAGGTCTTCGCCAAAGCGGATTTGCGGGTTCATGATGCCTGATGACGCCACGACCTCACCGCTCTGCAGGTCACACAAATGCGCGGCGATTGTCGTGGATCCCAGATCCACCGCCAGCCCGTAGATTGATCCCTCATAATACCCCGGCCAGATCGCCATAACGCGGGGTTGGAACATGTCGTCGCCATGGTGCACGGCACAAGTGACCTTCCATTCGCCCTTGCGCAGCACCGGTTGCAGCATCTGCAGGATGCGCAGGTCCGCCTCCAGATGGGGCAGGTCCCATTGATCGCGCAGCGCGGCCACCAGACGTTCCAGATCGCCGGTGGGTTCATGCATGTCCGGTTCTTCCACCTCAACGTAGTAGAGCTTAGTGGACGGCTTCATTGTGATCGCACGCGCCTCAGCCCGTTTGCGAACCACTTGCTTGTGAACCTGGCTTTCGGGCGGCACGTCGATCACCACATCGGTCATCACCTGTGCCTGACATCCCAGACGCCGGCCATCAATCATCCCGCGTTTGGACCGGAACCGTTCTTCTACTGCGTTCCATTCCGTCAAAGCCTCTGGCCCGACGGTAACACCGTGTTTTGGAAATTCCCCGTAGCTCGGCGTGATTTGGCATTTAGAGCAGATACCGCGTCCGCCGCACACACTGTCGAGGTCCACGCCCAGTTGACGCGCCGCGTCCAGAACAGGGGTGCCCGCGGGAAAACGACCACGTTTTCCAGACGGGGTAAAAATTACTAGGGGGTCTTCGCTATCCATCTTCACTCGCTCGACGCCGCTGGCTATGTCAAAATTAGTCACCCCAGAGGCACAGAACAGCGCATGCGCGTCATTTCCTGACCTAGGCGCGACCTTTTGCGCAAAACCTATACATTCAAGGCATTTAGAACGGTTTTTCACAATCCGTCTAGGCGCCATTTGTGGATAATGATTATGCAGCGTTCGGGCAGTGAAATTGCACGTTACGCGGCGGTTAAAAGATCTTGCAGATCCAAAGGTTCGGTTGTGATCGCAAGGCTGCCGTCAGCGGCGCGGGGCCATTCTGCACCTGGGCGGTCCCAGTACAGTTCTACTCCGTTGTTGTCAGGGTCGTTCAGGTAGAGCGCTTGGCTCACCCCGTGATCTGACGCCCCATCAAGTGCGATGCCATAGTCCCGCAAGCGCGCATAGATGCGCGCCAGGTCTGCACGTGTCGGGTAGAGCAATGCCAGATGAAACAGCCCGGCACTGCGGCGCGGGGCAGGGGGTTGGCCCTTGGACATCCAGGTGTTGAGCGCAATGTGGTGGTGATACCCGCCCGCAGACAGAAACGCGGCCTGATCACCGATGGTCTGTTGCAGCTCAAATCCCAGAATGTTGCGATAGAATGTGACCGCGCGCGGCAGGTCCGCCACTTTCAGGTGAACATGTCCGATGCGGGTTTCTGCGGGGGCTTGGTAGGTGTCGGTCATGGAAGGCTCCTTAAGAAATCTGTTACCCGACAGCTAAGGTTGGGAGCCCGTTCCAACAATGGCCGCGCGGCAGAACGCTATGTTCTGACACGGCTGAAAATCCCCTAAAAGCCGCCATATTTTCGCCGCCCACCGCCGTTATGCCGCTGCTTTGTAGAGGGTGAGTAGTGGTGTGTGATGAGTACGAAGTGTCCCTTTCTTCAGGAAATGGCGCAGCAGATGCGCTTGACCGAGGCACGATATGACGACGATGAGGGGGAAACTTTCACCGGCGGTCCTGATCCGTTAGAAGTCGCGCAAAAAGTTTTCGATCAACACGGCGACATGCCCAATTCCGGTGGTCTGTCTACACTGTTCACCACTTGGGGCCAGTTTCTGGACCACGATATCGTCTTCACCCCAGAAGGTGAAGACGCGGGCTTGCTTGACGTTAACGGCATGCCGCACGAAATCCACAGGTCTGATTTTGAGATCGGCGAAGACGGCGCGCGCGTGCCGTTAAACGCGATTACTTGGCAGATCGACGGCAGTAATGTCTACGGATCCACAGACAGCCGCCTAGCGCTGTTGCGCAGCGACGAAGGCGGCAAACTGAAGGTCAGCGATGACCCTACCAGCGCGCGCGACTTACTGCCACAAGCGCACGAAGATGCGGTGATGGCCGGCGACATTGAAGGTGGCAACCCGGTCTATCTGGCCGGTGATATTCGCGCCAATGAAAACCCTAACCTGTTGTCTATGCACACTCTTTTCGTGCGTGAGCACAATTACTGGGCTGCGAAATTGGCGGAACAGCATCCAGACTGGGATGATGACCAGCTATTCGATGGCGCGCGGCAGATCGTCGAATATGAGATGCAAAAGATCACGTATGAGGAATGGCTGCCTCATCTGCTGGGGGATGCCGTGGGGGAAGATCAAGGCCACAATCCCGACGCCGACGGTCAGATGTCAGTTGAATTCACCACAGCAGCGTTCCGGTTGGGTCATACGCTGGTCAGTGAAGACATCGACTCGGTTAACGATCAGGGCGGCGACGACGGATCGACGACACTGATGGACGCGTTTTTCAACCACACCGGCGTGCAGGCCAATGGCATAGACAGCCTGCTGCGTGGGCAGCTTTCAAACACCGCGCAAGAGGTGGATGCTCAAGTGGTGGATGCCCTCAACTTCTTTTTAGAGACGCCTGATGGGACCAGTGGATTCTCTTTGCCTGCACTCAACATTGGGCGCGGGCTGGACCATGGTCTGCAAAGTTACGTGGAAACACGCGCGGCCCTGTTGGGGGATATTGACCCGGACACGCTGGACCCGCAGGACTTTTCCATCATTACGTCTGATCCGGACACGCAAGCCCGGCTTGCTGATGCCTTTGATGATGTGTTTCAGGTGGATTTGTGGACCGGCGGCCTGGCCGAAGACGCGGTTGAGGGAACCCAGTTGGGCGCGCTTTTCACCCACATCGTGGCGGATCAGTTCGAGCGCACGCGGGCGGCAGACGAAACATTTGGTGATCTGGACCCGGCACTTGGTACCGACATCATTGCCGAGGTCACCACCAGCCGTTTCGCTGATATCATCACACGCAACACAGACGTGGATATGGTCCAGGATGACGTCTTCCTGGCCCAGGACCGCAGCCTAACAGAGGCCGACGTGCCCGAAGGCACATGGCAGGACAACAATTTGCTGCTTGAAGCCCTGTATTTGCAAGGCGATGTGGAAACTCACGGCGGGAACGATACCGTGGCGCTGAGTGGTGGGACGGAACTGTCGGGAAGTGTCCTGGCGGGCATAGGTGATGATTTGATCACCCAAACCAGCGGAGAGATTTTTGGGTCCGTAGCCGGAGAAAACGGTCACGATACCATAGAGATATCTGGAACGGGCCGGGTCTTTGGAGGGATTTCAGGTGGGGCAGGGGATGATCATGTGATCCTAAGCGACATTGCCCGCGTCTTCGGAGGCGTAAAAACGGAATCGGGTGACGATCGGATCACGTTGAAAGACATCACTACCGTCCACGGCAATGTGCGTGCAGGATCGGGCGATGACGTTGTCCGCCTGGGTGCTGAAACAGGTGTTCTGGGGGACGTTCGTGCAGGCGACGGCGATGATCGCATAGTGGTCGAAGCAGGCGCTGGCGCGGCAGAGCTCAACGGCGGTGACGGGTTTGATCGGCTGACAGTTACCGGCAACTACCACATTGAAGAGGGGCCTGAGCCAGGGTCCGGCACGATCATCTATCTCGATGATATGGGCGCGCCCACCGGGCAAACCTTGTCGTATCGCAATATCGAGTCTGTGACGTGCTTTACGCTGGGTACCTATCTGGTGACGGCCCAGGGCAAGACACAGATTGAAAGCCTGCAGATCGGCGACCGGGTTTGGACGCTTGATCGCGGTTTGCAGCCCATCCGTTGGATCGGGCGCACAACGGTGCCCGCTTTGGGCGCATTCGCGCCGATCCGAATTGCAAAAAACGCGCTTGGAAATGGCCGCGATCTCTGGGTTTCGCCGCAGCACAGGATGATGATGCAGGACTGGCGTGTGGACCTTTATGCGGGCACCGACGACCCGGTTCTTGCGCCAGCAAAAGGGTTGATAAATGACTGCACGATACGGCCCACGCCGGGTGGACTGGTCACGTATATTCACATCGCCTTTGATGCGCATGAGATTGTTTTTGCAGAAGGAATTCCATCTGAAAGCTTGCAAGTGGGCGCCGGTGCCATGAACAGCCTGCCGGTTGATGCCCGCGCTGAACTGACAGCACTTTTCCCGGAACTGGGCCAAAGCGGCGGGTTTGACACCGCGCGTCCCGTTCTAACGGTTCAGGAAGCGCGGGTGATGTTTGCCAAATCCTGTGCTTAACCCTTAACCGCGTCTGCGACGCCCGCCACCGCGGCGACCGCGCGCGCCGTCGGCACCTGCGCCGGTCGGTTTGTTGAAGTTGATCCAGGCTGCCCCGCCGTCGTCGTTGTTGGTCAGGAAGTTGGCGGCACGGATGGCCTCCATCTCTTTACCCGGACGCGATTTGGTGGAGCCGAGCCCGAACAACTGACAGAACACCTCATCGTCCATATCCGCAGGCAGGACGATGCCCGCCGCCTCTACCTCGGCCTTTTTTTCCGCCAGTTTTGTGGGGCCAACGGGCAGGGCGACAGGGTTCATGATGGCCGAGGTCATGCCAGCGGTCATGGCCATGGGCAGGAAGGCGTTGTTGATGCCGTGGCGGTTGGGCAGGCCAAAGCTGATGTTGGACGCGCCGCAAGTGGTGTTGACGCCCAGTTCTTCGCGAAGGCGGCGCACCAGGGTGAAGACCTGTAGGCCAGCCGTGCCCATGGCGCCGATTGGCATCACAAGCGGGTCGACCACGATGTCGTGGGCCGGGATGCCGTGGTCGGCGGCCCGTTCCACGATCTTTTTGGCCACGGCAAAGCGCACGTCCGGATCCTCTGAAATGCCGGTGTCGTCGTTGGAGATCGCCACCACCGGCACGTTGTATTTCGCCACCAGCGGCAGCACCATTTCGAGCCGCTCTTCTTCACCAGTGACGGAGTTCAGCAGAGGCCGCCCCTTCGCCGCCGCCAACCCGTTTTCCAGCGCGCCGGGGACGGAGCTGTCGATGCACAGCGGCAGGTCGCAGACGTTTTGCACGACTTCTACCAATTGTTTCATCAGGTCCGGCTCAACGAAGTTATTGTCGGCGTAGCGCGGGTCCTCTGCCATCTTGTTGGAGAACACAGCACCGGAGTTGATGTCGAGCACGGTCGCCCCCGCCGCCGCCTGGGCAATGGCGTCCGCTTCCACGCGGGAAAAGTCGCCCGCCTCCAGTTCCAGGTTCAGCACCTTGCGGCCCGTGGGGTTGATGCGTTCGCCGATGACGCAGAACGGTTCATCAAAGCCGATGACGGCGGTTTTGGTTTGGGATTCGACGATGGTGCGGGTCATTGGCGTGATTCCTGAGCAATGCGTTACGCGCTGTGTAGGGCCGCGCGCGGGCGCGACACAATGCGCAAACGACATAACCGCAAACGCGCGCGACAGACAGGGGTGCGGTGTTCAGGAAGATGATGAGCAGAGTGAGGTTTGGCGGCAAAGCAACCGGCTTTCAGCCCGGTACAAAGGAGTGTTTTTGGTCAGTCCGGGGCAACACTAAGAAGTTCGTGCAAGGTGGTGTTTGGGTGAGCAACCAAACTTTTGCGAATAGTCGCGGCTAAAGTGTGTCGGGCTCTCATACCCCACTTCAAATCCAGCGATGGATACGGACTGGACACCACGCTCTAGCAGAGCGCGGGCTTCGATCATGCGCAGGTCCTTTTGGTACTGCAGGGGTGTTGTCCCAGTCACCGACTTGAAGTGCTCATGAAAGGAAGACTGGCTCATACCCACTGCTTTTGCCAGATCCCCCACGACCAACGGTTCGCGGAATTTCGCCCGGATGTTTTGAATGGATCTGGCAATCAGGCTGGCATGGCTGTCGACCAACAGGAGGTTTCGAAGCATCCCACCGATGGGTGACAAAAGAAGGCGGTAGTGAATCTCTTTCAGGATCATCGGCCCTAGGACCAGCGCATCTAGCGGCGAATCCATTAGCGCAAGATAGCGCACCATTGGGTCCGTCCAATTTGGGTCCGCCGAACTGCACGAAAGCGACGTTGCGCGCTGCGCATCACCGATATCTCCGCCGACCTGTTCATAAAGGCTGCGCAGGATTGCCACGTCCAACGTGATTATGAGAGCCTGATAAGGGGCATCAGGGCTAGCTTCGGTTATTTTGGAGGCCACAGGCAAATCATGGCTGACCAAAAGTGCATCCCCTTTGGCCAATGAGACAAACCTATCACCCACGTACATTTCTTTTCGACCCTGTAGGATCAGGCAGACAACCGGGTCGTAGACAATTGCTTCAAAGACGGTAATTTGGTCGCGCTTAAAAATGTGCGCGGCGGGCAAAACTCTGCCACGGGTTCTTTTTTCAAGGCAATGTAGCTTGGTTGCCAGGTGTTTCAGCTTTTCAAACGACATCGTAGTCTCCTCAACTGAACACTACCCATTCCAACCTGTAAAATCACGCATTATCCCGATTATTCGGAGGAATTGATAATAGTGCTGGAGTATCGGACAGGACTTGGTTTGGCGCTCTGCATAGATTGTAAGCAACAGAACGCCTGAACGGAGCATCACATGTCCAACGCCCAAACCACCTTTGCTCTGAATCCAGATACCGCCATTCCAGCGGTGGGGTTCGGTACTTACCTAATCGCGAACGAAGTCGCGGGTACTACCATCAGTTCTGCCATTGCGGCGGGCTATCGTCATATCGACACGGCATCGGGCTATCACAACGAAGAAACGGTTGGCGCCGGGATCAAGACCGGGTTGGCGGCTGAAGGTCTGTCCCGTGCAGATATGTTTGTGACGGCCAAACTGTGGCCTGGCAATCCCGCCTGGGGGGACACGCCCAAAAGCGGCGCGCAAACCGTTGCGGAATGCGACGCGACCCTGTCCCGCCTGGGGCTGGATTACGTTGACCTCTACTTGATCCACGCACCTTACGGTGGCGACAAGCGGTTGGAACAATGGCAGGCTCTGCTGGATTTGCAGGCCAGCGGCAAGGCCCGGTCCATCGGCGTCAGCAACTTCAACGAAAGCCAATTGGGTGAGATCAGCGCGGCGGGCCTGGCCATGCCGGATGCCAACCAGATAGAGCTGCACCCTTGGTCCCAAAAGCCGGGTCTGCTGGCCTATATGGCCAAACACGAAATTGCACCGATTGCCTACAGCAGTCTTGTACCGCTTTCCACGTGGCGCACGGAGCCCGGCCAGGACAGCGGCAAGACGGACGAAATGAAGGCCGACGGCGAAGCCTTTAAGGGCATGGCTAAAAAATACAGCGTGTCAGAGGCGCAGCTTTTGCTGCGGTGGGGTGTGCAAAATGGTTATGCCGTGCTGCCCAAAAGCCTGAACCCAGTTCGGATGCGGCAGAACATCGATCTGTTCTCCTTTGCAATTGAAGACGCTGATATGGCGCATATGGCAACCATGGACAGAGGTGACGGCGTGGCTTGGGCTACGGGCGACCCCAGCAAGTGATCCAATTTTTTTTTACACGATGTCTTCCTAAACCAAATCTACTTGGAGTTACCATGAAACGTACTTTCCTTGTTGCCGCGACGGCGCTTTCCACGTCTCTGTTTTTTGTTGCAGCCAGCGTTCCAGCGTTGGCGGGGGTTTCCTGTAAGGCCAATTTGATGCGTGGCAGCATCGTTCAGCTGAGCGCCACCCATGCAACTATTGATACTTCGGTGCTGATTAACGCTGACCCCGCAAAGGTCTGGGCTACATTAACCGACTTTGAAAACATGGCCAGGTGGAGCACGGGCACACTTCAAAACTTGACCGGTGATATTCGGGACGACGGCAGTGTGACGGTGACCTTCATTTTTGGCACCGACGAAAACGGAGAACCGAATTTAAGCGAAATACCGCACACGCTCATTTACGAGGAAGGGCACGCATTCGGTTGGTCTGATCCGTTCCCAGAAGAAATCGGGGGCGGCCGAGACAATCACCTATACCGCTTGGAGCCTTGCGGTGATCAGACCCTTTTAATTCAGACCGACGAAATCGTCGACAACGCCAATGCAGCAGTCTTTGTTTCTCAACTTCTGCCTATGTATCAGACGTTCAACGCGGAGCTTAAGACAGCAGTCGAGAGCCAAAAGTAAGCAATTGATGGCGCGAAACTGTCACAAAAAGGTCTCGCGCCATGCAAATATCGCCAACAAAAAGGGCCAGTGATCGATTAACGCGTTAGCGCATCGGCGCGGCGATCTGGGTCTTGCACGAGATCGCCGATCAGGCGCTCATCGCGGGGCGGGCGTTTTCGCCGCCGTGTTCTTTTGCCCAGTTCGCGCAAGTTTTGATGCCGCCCAGTGGGAAGAAATGCACCTGAGCGATGTTAAAATCCGGGTTCGCGGCTTTGTGGGCGGCGAGGTCGGACAGCACCTCAGTTGGCTCAAACGGCAAGAGCAGTTTGGTCACGTCCTTGGCGCGCTTTTGCAGCACGCGGAGCGATGGGCCGACACCGCAGGCGATGGCGAATTTAATCATGGTTTGCAGCTTGGCCGGACCTGCGATGCCGATGTGCACCGGGATATTGATGCCGCGTTCCACCAGGCTGTCGCACCATTCGATGACCGGGCCCGCCTCAAAGCAGAACTGGGTGGCCAGCGCCATGCTTGCGTCGGTGCGGTTGGAAAACTCCTGCTTCCAGTCGAGCGCGGCGAAGGTGTTTGCACGTCCGCCGTCGGGGTCGATGTCGGTGTTCGGCTCCGGGTGGCCAGCCACGTGCAGATGGGTAAAGCCCGCTTGGTCGAAAAGCTCGGTTTCCAGCAGCTGCATGGATGAGTGGAAGTCACCCTTGGGCTTGTCCACACCACCTGCCAATAGCAGCGCCTGTTTGACGTTTGCCTCACCCTGATACCGGTTGATCCAGTCACCCAGCGTGGCCTTGTCTGCGATAATACGCGCCGGGAAGTGGGGCATCACGTCAAAGCCTTCGCCTGACAGGCGCTTGGCTGTGGCCACCATGTCCTCAATCGGCGTGCCGTCGATATGGGCGATGTAGACGCGGGTGCCCGCTGGGATGATCGCGCGGAAATCGTCCACCTTGTCAGCAGTACGCGGCATCACCTCGATCGAATAGCCAGTCAGGAAATCTTCCAGCTCCGGGTTCGGTTCCGGCGCGGCCTTGGAGCCAAATTTCAGAAGTGCCATGGGGATATCTCCTATGCCCAGCCGCTGTTTTTCACGAGCGCTTTGATCCGGTCTTCGTCGTATTCACTTTCCAGCCGCGCAGCCTCTGCCGCGACGATTTCGTCGGGGTTGCCGTCGACGGTGTAGGGGTCAGCCTTGCGCCATTCCGCCAGATAGCTGTCGGTGTCACGTGCGCCGCCGCGCATAGCTGCGCGGTCGATGGCCTGTTCGAAACGTTCCGGCAGTTGCATCTTGGATCCGCGGCGCCCTTTGCCCACGATCACCTGCGCTGGAATATCGCGCCAGTAGACGATTGTGACGTCCGGCATGTCAATCTCCCGATCCCGCATTGCGAAGTTGGCCCGGTCTATGTGAGTCGCGTCGCGTTTTGAAGGCGATTTTCGACTTGGTTTGTTCAGTTCGCGACAGGCGGCAAATTAGCAGGCCTCAGACGTGCTGGCCGCCGTTGATTTCCACTTCTGTTCCGTTGATGTAGCTGGCCCGATCCGAGCACAGAAAATAGATCGCTTCTGCCACCTCTGACGGCTGGCCCAGCCTGCGTTGAGGGATCTCTGCCACGATCTCTTCGGTGCCGGGTGACAGGATGTCGGTCTCAATCTCGCCGGGTGCGATTGCGTTTACTCGTACGCCTAGCGGGCCAAAGTCGTGCGCCATCTCTCGTGTCAAAGCGGTCAGGGCGGCCTTCGACGTGGCATAGGCAGCGCCTGCAAACGGATGCACCCGGTAGCCCACAATCGATGTGACGTTGACCACGGCGCCTTGGGCAGCCTGTAATTCCTCTTTCAAGGCGCGAGCTAGCACGATGGACGCAAACAGATTGACGTGGAAAACTCTGCCCCAGTCCTTCAGATCGGTCTCTAGCGAATTGAGCCGCTGGCCTTCTGGACCCTTGGGGCTGATGCCAGCATTATTAACCAAAGCGTCCAGCCGGCCGCCAAGCCGCTCGCGCACCTCTTCTGCGGCGCGGATCGTGTCACGCGGATCGCCCAGGTCCACCTGAAGATGATTGTCTTTGCCGCCCGGCCACGGGCAGTTTTCCGGGAAAGCGTGGCGCGAACAGGTGATGACACGCCAGTTCTCCGCCTCAAACCGTTTGACTGTTGCATGACCGATGCCGCGTGACGCGCCGGTAAGAAGCAGGGTTTTCCGATCAGACATTGGCAGCATCCCTTTCAGTGACGGTGAACCTGCTTGGAATAACAATCTTGTAAAAAGACGATCCTGGCCATAGGTTTGTGGATAACACGATATGGTAAAAGCTCATGCGAGCCAACGACACAAGCGCGCCAGAAAAAGGCCGCGGCAGGCATCGGGGGATGCACGGCGGGAAAAACCGCCAAGAAAACCTGTTCGCGGCGCTCGATCTGGGCACCAACAGCTGCCGGATGCTAATTGCCCGGCCTCAAGGAACCGAGTTCGAGGTGGTGGACGCCTTCTCGAAACCCGTTCACTTGGGCGCAGGACTGGCTGAATACGGCACGCTGGCACCTTCAGCTATCAAACGAACGCTGGGCGCTTTGCGCATCTGTGGCAAGAAACTGCGACAGCACGGTGTCCGTCATTCAAGATTGGTCGCTACAGAGGCATGTAGACGTGCCCGGAACGGGTCCAATTTTGTCGACCTTGTTCGTCGTGAAACCGGGCTTGATTTGGAAATAATTGATCCCGCCGAAGAAGCCCGCCTCGCTGTGGTCAGTTGCGCACCGCACCTCGACCCGGATATCGAACAGTTATTGATCGTTGATATCGGCGGTGGATCCACAGAATTGGTCTGGCTCGATCTAGCGCGCGTCCCGGCCGAGGATCGGGCCAAGGCTTTGGTCCGTCTTAATCTGGCGGATCGCAATCACACGCCCAACGGGGCTGCGCGTGTCATCGACTGGAAGTCTGTGCCTTTGGGTGTGGCCACACTGAAAGATATGTTCGCGGATGTGCGCGATGACGGGGCAAAATTTGCTTTGATGTCCTGCGCGTTCGAAGAAGAAATCGACGAATTTGTACCGTTTGAAATGACGCCGGGTGGGAATTGCCAGATCATTGGCACCAGCGGCACAGTGACGACGGTTGCAGCCTCTCATCTGGGTCTGAGCCGGTATGAGAGGATGAAGGTCGACGGCATCTCCATGTGCAAGGCAGAGATTGACCGCGTTGTGCATACGTATCTTTCCATTGGGCCCGAGGGACGGCGCAACGCGCCATGTATCGGCACTGACCGTCATGAGTTGATCATGTCGGGGGCCGCTATCTTGCAAGCGATCTTACGGGTCTGGCCGTCGGGCCAGTTGACGGTTGCCGATCGGGGCCTGCGCGAAGGGTTGCTTTATTCCCAAATGACCGCTGCGGGCATGTTAGGGCGCAAACAGTAATGCCAAAGAAAAAGGGCAATTCGGGGCGCGGACAGCGCGATTTGCGCGTGCGCGTGAAAACTGCCAAGGGGCGACGGCTGGCGTCTACCCGCTGGTTGGACCGGCAGTTGAACGACCCATATGTGGCGCGCGCACGCGACGAAGGGTTTCGCGGCCGTGCGGCCTTCAAGATATTGGAACTGGACGATAAATACGACTTTCTGGTGCCGGGCGCGCGGGTTGTTGACTTGGGCTGTGCGCCGGGCGGATGGTGCCAGGTGGCCGTGCCTAGAGTGAATGCGCTCGGCGAAACCGCCGGTGCGCCAGTGGGTCGCATTATCGGTGTGGACCTGCAAGAAGTTGATCCCATTCCGGGTGCGGATATCTACCAACTGGACTTCCTTGAGGACGGGGCAGACGACAAGGTCAAAGACTGGCTCGGCGGCCCAGCGGATGTAGTGATGTCCGACATGGCGGCATCGTCTTCTGGCCACAAGCAGACCGATCACCTGCGCATCATCGCACTGTGCGAGGCTGCCGCTTATTTTGCATTTGATGTCCTAGACCCCGGCGGAACATTTGTAGCCAAGGTTCTTGCCGGTGGGGCCGAAGGCGACTTGCAACACATCCTGAAGCAAAAATTCACAAAAGTTGCCAACGTCAAACCACCGGCAAGCCGGTCGGACAGCTCTGAAAAATTTGTGGTGGCCATCGGTTTTCGCGGCTAACGCCCGCGCGTCAAATCGCCCACATAGTCTTTGTGAAAATCCGTGTAACCGTCTGAGGTCGATTTCAGCTGTTGGGCGATCAACGCGTTCAGTTGCGGCAATTTCCAGAACGGCACGGCGGGAAATGTGTGATGTTCCGCATGGTAGGGCATGTTCCAGGCGATAAATCGCACAGCGGCGGCTGTATAGGTGGTGCGCGTGTTCTCAAACATATCAGCCACAGGCGGGCAGCGCCCGTGTTCCGCCAGCAGATAGAGCCGCAGAAACGGCTGGCCAAGGATTAGCGGCAAAAGCCAGCACCAGAAAACCCAGGTTTGTCCTGCTACAAGCAGACTGAGCAGCCCGAGGTAGCCCAGCAGATGCACCCGCGCTTCCAATACTACCCGGCGTTCTTGAGACGCGGGCAGATACACATCCTTTGCGCTCCCTGATGCCTGACGCAGCAGTTTTGCGGTCAGCGACCGCCAAAGCGGAATACCGGAAACATGCCAAAGATATTGGCCGGGTGTCTCTGGCTTGCCACCCTCCAGCTCGGGATCATTGTCGGGGTCATTGGTGTGTTTGTGATGGGCCAGGTGAAAATATCGAAACCAGGTGAACGGGATGCATTGCACGGCGCCGCACAGGGTGCCGACCAACCGGTTTAGCCAAAGGCTCGCAAAAGGTGTGCCGTGGACAGTTTCGTGTTCCAACGTGAATAGAAAAACGAGCAAGATACCCAAGGGCAGCGGCACAACCCACCAGAACGGCAGCCCGGTCACGATCCAGGCGATAGCGATTGCGATCAGCCCAAGATGCCCGGCCAGATGCAAAAGCCCCCGAACGTTGGATGTCCGTGTCAGCTGCTTGCGCGTTTCCCGATCGAGAGAGCGCAGAAATTCCGAGTGGGTCATGGTGACCAGCCAACGGGGGCAAGTTCGAATTTTTCAAACTCAAATCCAGGGCTCACCGTACACCCTACCAACCCCCAACCATTTTGAGCGTCAGTTGATTGCCACGCGCCCGGCGGCACCAAAACTTGCGGCCGCTCGCCCTTTAGCAAATTGGGGCCGAGCGTATGCGCTACTGTCTTATCTTCGTGTACAAAAACAGTTAGTGGTGACCCCGCGTACCAGTGCCATATCTCTGCGGCGTCAACCCGGTGCCAATGGGACCGCTGGCCGGCTTCCAACAGAAAATAGATTGCCGTACCCGACGCCCTCGGTTGCCCGCCGTCGCGCCAGGTCTCCGCATACCAGCCGCCTTCCGGGTGCGGTTGAAGCCCCAGGGTTTGGATGATCTTAGCAGCGTCCATTTTTCTTTTGTTCAAAAACATCCCCGCCGGAGGCAACTTGTTTTTTCAACAAACTCGCACTTTGAATTGATCCTGTCACGCTGCCCAAATCAAGTTTGGGCGTGCGCGGTAGCGCTCATTTGGACTGTTTTGCGTGAAAGATGAACCCGAGTAAATTCATGAGCACCTGTGCTGCCAAAATGGATGTGGAACCTGTCGGATCATAATCTGGTGCCACTTCTACGAGGTCGATCCCCACCACGTCGTGTGACTGCGTCACAGCCTGCAACAACTCCAAAACTTCGTAGTAGAGAAACCCGCCATGGCTCGGCGTACCGGTGCCCGGCGCAATAGAGGGACAAAACGCATCTATGTCGATTGTGATGTAAACCCGGGCACCTGCCGGAATGCGAGCGGCGGCCTCAGCGACACCCATCTGCCGGATATGACGCACACTCAAGATGTCGGAACCACGCGCGCGGGCGTCATCATACCCTTCTTTCGCGGTGGAAGAGACATTGCGGATGCCGAACTGGCTCAGCCCGGTCACATAGGTTTTTTCTGCTGCGCGGCGCATCGGATTGCCGTGACCAAACCTAACACCGTGGCGTTCGTCCACAAAATCCAGGTGAGCGTCGATTTGCAGAATATGAATATCGCCTTGGTGATCAAATGCGTTGATTGCCGGAATATTGACCGAGTGATCCCCTCCGATAAGCACTGGCATGGCACCTGCACTAAGGGCGGCGCGCACGCCTGCCTCGATATTGGCGTGGCTTTTGATCGTATTTGTGTGAACCACATCAGCGTCACCCATATCGACAATCCGCACATCAGACCCTAGATAGACCGCATCGTCTTCATGGTCGTACGCGCCTGCATGACCAAATGAGAAAAGCGTTGATGCTTCGCGCACAGCACGAGGCCCAAAACGCGCACCTGGGCGATACTGCGTGCCAAAATCGAACGGCGCACCCAGTACGGCAACGTCGGCCTCTATCGCACCCCAATCTGCAACGTAGGGTTTTTTGGCAAATGTGGCGATGCCCACAAACGGCAGGTTTAACCGCCCGCTTTCATATCCGTGACTCATATCGATCCTCCTCCCCCCTTATCAAAAGGAGCCGCCCATGGCGGCAAGACTTTTTTGGGGATCGAGGCCAACTGAGCCCGACATTTTGCGCTTGCCGCAGGCCGATAGGGCAGATTTTGGAAATTTAATCCGCGAAGTGGTGGGCGACGGGTTGTCTTGTGGTGCGTTCCATGGGAATGGGACGAGCCAACACCCGAATGCCCGTGGAGAGACCCGATGGAGATTCGTGAGGCCCTGACCTTCGACGATGTATTGCTTGTACCTGGCGCCAGCGAGGTGCTGCCAGCTGATGCAGATACCCGTACCCGCGTCACCCGCGAAATTGCGCTGAACATTCCGCTGTTGTCGTCGGCCATGGACACTGTGACCGAAGACACCATGGCAATCTGTATGGCTCAGGCCGGCGGAATGGGGGTGATCCACCGCAACCTCGACATCGCGGAACAAGCCCGTCAGGTACGGCGCGTGAAACGATTTGTGTCTGGCATTGTCTACAGTCCCATCACCTTGACCCCAAATCAAACGCTGGCGGATGCCAAAGCCCTGCAAGAACGCTACCGCGTTACCGGCTTTCCGGTTGTGGACGACACTGGGCGCGTTTTGGGCATCGTGACCAATCGGGACATGCGATTTGCGACGTCTGACGATACACCGGTCAAAGTCATGATGACTGCGGACGATCTGGCCATGCTGCAGGAACCTGCTGATCTGGACGAGGCTCGCAGTTTGATGAAGGCTCGGCGGATTGAGAAACTGCTGGTTGTCGATGCAAGCGGCAAGTTGACAGGGCTTTTGACCTTAAAAGACAGCGAACAAGCCGTACTTAACCCAATGGCTTGCAAAGACGATTTGGGCCGTTTGCGTGTGGCTGCGGCCTCCACTGTCGGTGACGCGGGTTTTGAACGCTCTGAGATGTTGGTGGATGCAGGTGTGGACGCGGTTGTGATCGACACCGCGCACGGCCACTCCGCCAGCGTGGCGGAGGCTGTGACCAGAATAAAGACCGCATCAAATGGGGTACAAGTGATCGCCGGCAATGTGGCCACAGCGGAAGCCACAAAAGCCCTGATTGATGCAGGTGCAGATGCGGTGAAAGTGGGTATCGGCCCTGGCTCCATCTGCACAACGCGCGTTGTGGCTGGCGTGGGCGTGCCGCAGCTGACCGCAATCATGGATTGCGCGGCTGCAGGTTCGGCTCAAGGGGTTCCGGTCATTGCCGACGGCGGCATCAAGTTTTCAGGTGATTTTGCAAAGGCGATTGCTGCAGGCGCCCATTGTGCCATGGTCGGGTCCATGCTGGGCGGCACTGATGAAGCACCTGGTGAAGTGATCCTCTACCAGGGGCGCAGCTTCAAGGCCTATCGCGGGATGGGAAGTGTTGGTGCCATGGCGCGCGGGTCGGCCGACCGGTATTTTCAGAAAGAGGCATCCTCCGACAAGCTGGTGCCGGAAGGGATTGAGGGCCAGGTGCCTTACAAAGGCCCTGCAGCGGCTGTGATTCACCAGATGATTGGGGGGCTGCGGGCAGCCATGGGCTACACCGGTTCCCCAGATGTGGAGGCGATGCGCACAGGGTGCGATTTCGTCAGAATCTCAGGTGCGGGGTTGAAAGAAAGCCACGTGCATGACGTGCAGATCACCCGCGAAGCCCCCAACTACCGGGGCGGCTAAATGACCCCCGGTGCTCGGGTTGCCGCCGCAATTGACGTGCTGGCCCGGGTTTTGGATGGCGCAGCAGCGGAGCGGGAACTGACCCGTTGGGCCCGGGCGTCACGTTTTGCCGGATCGAAAGACAGGGCAGCTGTGCGCGACATTGTTTTCGCCTGTCTTCGCAATCTGCGTAGCTATCAGGCGAGGGCAGGCGGGCAGGGCGCGCGGGCAGCGGTCATTGGCTGGTGCATAGCAAACGCCGATGATCTAGGGGATATTTTTTCCGGCCATGGCTACAGCGCGAACGTGTTGACCGAAGGTGAGCTTGCTGGAATTTCTCAGTCTCCACCAATGCCTAAGGCGGAACAATATGACCTGCAAGATTGGGTCTGGCATGCTTTGGTTGCAGATCTAGGTGAAGACAAGGCGGGGACCTGTGCGATAGCATTACAGGACCGCGCGCCGCTGGATTTGCGTGTAAATTTGGCGAAAGGCACACGCGATGCTGCGCAAGAATCGCTTTTGGCAGCCGGATTGGAAACGCAGAAGGTGGTTGGCGTGGAAACCGCATTGCGGTCTGATGCCCATTCTGGCCGGATTGTACAGATGGCGCCTTACACCTTTGGCTTTGTGGAAATACAAGACGCGGCAAGCCAGGCTTTGGTGGCGGTTATACCCTTGCAAGATGGGACGCGCGTGCTTGATTTTTGTGCGGGGGGCGGAGGCAAGACTTTGGCCATGGCTGCTGCGTATCCCAGCTGCCGATTTGCAGCTTGGGATGTGGCGCCGCAGCGATTGGCGCAATTGCCGCCACGGGCCACAAGGGCGGGTGCCACTGTAACCTGTTTGAGCGCAAGGCCTGGCGAAGCGGATTATGATCTGGTTCTTGTGGATGCACCTTGCTCTGGGTCCGGCGCATGGCGTCGATCGCCCGAGGCAAAATGGCGTTTAACCGAATCCGGGTTGGATGAATTGATCGCCACGCAGCGGTCCATTTTGTCTGCTGCGTGGCAGTGTGTGGCCCCCGGTGGTACGCTGGTGTTTGCCACATGTTCTGTTTTGCGAGCGGAAAACGAGGCAAATGTCGCCTGGTTTCAGGCCCAAAACGGAGTACCAAGCACCAGCGAAGCGCGATGGCCTGTCGGCGCACCGGGGGACGGTTTTTTTCTGGCGACATTTGTAAGACCCCTTAGTCGTTAACCAAAAAGCAACTAACGCCCCTTTAATGCAATTATAACGTGTGTTATCTGGGCTTGAGTGAGCGGCGTGGATCTGTCCGCCGGGTCAAGCGGCCCGGCCTTTCGGAGGTGCGACCGTGAGCCAAAACGACCTGTCCTCAAACGACCGAACCCTATTGCTGCAAGGCGCTGCAGCGCGGTTTTCTGGTCTGAATGCGGCGATTGTCGGCTGCGCGCTTTTACTGCTGGCTCTCGGGGTGGATTGGCAGGTCGTCTTTGTAGGCGTCGGGGCCTTTTCGGTGGGATTTGGGGCGGTCCTTTTAGCGACCTACAAAACTGGCCCCTTTGCATCGGCGTATCTCAGCTCAGCGGGCAGGGCAAAACCCAAGGCCAAAACCGAAAGCCTGCCTGAAGATGTGAACCGGGACGTGGCGCAGGGCATGGCGGAGCTTTTTGATGGCCTCCCGGTTGCGCTTTTGCGGATCGAGCCCAGTGGGCGCGTTTCCCAGTCCAACGCGGCAGCCCGCCAGATGCTGAAACTTGTACCTGGTGAAGAGCCTATGTTTGAAAACCTGGTGGAAGAACTCGGGCGATCCGTGTCTAGCTGGGTTCAGATGGCCCGCGAAAGCCACGGTTCCCATAAGGCGGAGATCGTGCATGCTGCCCGCCGCAGGGGAGAGGCGGTTTTGCAGGTATCACTGTTGGCATCCCCCTTGGCGGGCGACCGGTCTTTAGTGGCAGTTCTCACAGACACGACTGAACTAAAAACGATGGAAGCGCAGTTCCTGCAAAGCCAAAAAATGCAGGCGGTGGGTCAGTTGGCCGGCGGAGTTGCGCATGATTTCAATAACCTACTAACTGCAATTAGCGGTTATTGCGATCTGCTACTATTGCGTCACGGCAAAGATGATCCGGACTATTCCGACCTGTTGCAAATCAGCCAAAATGCCAATCGTGCGGCCAGTCTGGTGGCTCATTTGTTGGCGTTTTCACGCAAACAAACACTGACGCCCAAGGTGGTGGATGTAAACGACACCATCTCTGACATCGGGCATCTACTGAGCCGACTTTTAGGGGAAAAGGTCACGTTATTTGCCGACTATGGCAAGGCATTGCCCAAGGCATTTGTTGATCCCCGACAACTGGAACAGGTGATCATGAACTTGGTTTTGAATGCACGTGACGCGATGGAAGATGGCGGCGAAGTACGCTTGACATCTGACCTGACGGTCTATGCCGAAAATTCGGTCATTGACGGTGTAACCGTTCCACGAGGGCGGTATGTCACGATCCGTGTAACTGACGAAGGTGTCGGCATGACGCCGGAGGTAAAAGCCCAGATTTTCGATCCCTTTTTCTCCACTAAGGAGGAAGGGAAAGGCACCGGTCTAGGACTGTCGATGGTCTACGGCATCGTAAAACAAACTGGCGGCTTTATCTTTTGTGATGCGACTATGGGGAAAGGCACAGAGTTCCGTGTCCTGTTGCCTGCTCACGAAGTGGAAGAGGTCGCACCGCAAGCTCCGACCGCCGCGCGGCACTCGCCAGCAGAGCTGTCTGGATTGAATCTCCTGCTCGTCGAAGATGAAGCACCTGTTCGCAGTTTTGCTGCCCGCGCACTAAAAATGCATGGTGTCCAAGTGATCGAGGCAGACAGTGCCGAGGCGGCCTTGGAAATTTTGGCAGATGACGCAGTCGATTTTGACATCGTTGTGTCAGATGTGGTGATGCCAGGATTGGACGGACCTACTTGGATAAAGGAGGCGCGCCGAGATCGCCCTAATCTAAAGGTGATTTTTGTATCCGGCTATGCGGAAGAGGACTTTTCCAAAGAGTACCCAGATATCAAAAAGGCCGCGTTTTTGCCGAAACCTTTCACGTTGAAAGATCTGGTTAACAAAGTGCGAGACCTGTCAGGGAACTAAGCGGGCTTCAGGCGTTCATAGAGTTCGAAATCTGCAGGATGGGCCCGCTCCAGATCAGCGCGCAAGCTTGGAGCGAGCTTAAGTTCTACGACTGGGGAGGTGTTGGCACGTCCAATTTCAAACTGTTTGCCGATGCGTCCCTGTAAAAAACGCACCAATCCGTCGATGTTGTCATAGCGGAACACATGGGACATTCCGATCATCCCGTCTTTGTCGGACATAAACCGCGCCTGGCTGCCAACGCGGGCATACTCTGGCGCATCGTCGGACAAGTAGCCTTCCACAAACTGGTCAAAACTGATGCCTGCGGTTGAATTTGGCGTGCCGGCGAGTTCCTCGCGTGTGCGATAGCGATACCAGGACCCAAGCCAATCTATCGGCTCCCTGATCATCGCAACCGTGTCGGGTTCGTCTTTGGTCAGAGTCAATACAAAGGGTTCCAGCAGACGTTTGTACTTTCGATAAGGCGTGTGCTTTGCGTTGGGTATCTTTGATATCCGCATGTCCGCAGTAGTCCCCAACGCCATCTCGATAGACGTGGACGCCGTTTTGGGGGTGGCGAAAAAGACCAGTTTTTCCCGGATGAAAATCAACATTTTTGTCGCCTGCGTCCTGCCAAATACAATTTTTACGCGAACCCTCTGTCGGAGTTTACCTTTCATAAACCTATCTGCGCAAATTTGAAAAAAGAAATTTTAACTTGAAATGTTCACTTTTTGGTCTCATACCGAATTTTGAGAACAAGAGGTGAACGAAGCAGCCGTTGCCGGTCAATCGGCGATATGGAATAAGGGAGCTAACGATGGCAACAGCAAACCTGCTGGACTTGGGCGATAAACGGGCAATGGACAAACAAAAAGCACTAGAAAGCGCGCTTGGGCAGATCGAGCGTCAATTTGGCAAGGGCTCTATCATGAAGCTCGGCCAGGACAACGCAGTCATGGATGTGGAGGCCACATCGACGGGTTCGATCGGGCTCGACATTGCTCTGGGGATCGGTGGTATCCCTAAAGGCCGCATTATTGAAATCTACGGCCCTGAATCGTCGGGTAAGACCACATTGACCCTGCATTGCATCGCAGAAGAACAACAAAAGGGCGGTGTTTGTGCGTTTGTTGACGCCGAACATGCGCTTGACCCGGCTTATGCCAAGAAACTTGGCGTTGATCTTGATGAACTGCTGATCTCTCAGCCCGACGCCGGTGAACAGGCGTTGGAGATCGCCGATACCCTGGTGCGTTCTGGTGCGGTGTCGATGGTTGTGGTGGATTCGGTTGCCGCTTTGACGCCCAAGGCGGAGCTGGAAGGCGACATGGGCGACCATCAGGTTGGCGCACAGGCAAGATTGATGAGCCAGGCCATGCGTAAGCTGACGGGCTCAATCTCTAAATCAAAGTGCACCGTGATCTTCATCAACCAGATCCGTATGAAAATTGGCGTAATGTTCGGCTCGCCGGAAACCACATCGGGGGGTAACGCGCTGAAATTCTACAGCTCTGTTCGTATGGACATTCGGCGCATCGGTGCAATCAAAGACCGTGATGAGGTTGTGGGTAACAGCACCCGCGTCAAGATCGTGAAAAACAAAGTGGCGCCGCCGTTCAAACAGGTTGAGTTCGACATCATGTATGGCGAAGGCATCTCTAAGACGGGTGAATTGATCGATCTGGGTGTGAAAGCGGGTATCGTTGAAAAATCCGGTTCCTGGTTTTCATACGGCGATCAACGGATCGGGCAGGGCCGTGAAAATGCCAAGACTTTCCTGAAGGAAAACGCCTCCGTCGCTTGGGAGATCGAAGACAAAATTCGTGCATCTCACGGGCTCGACTTTGACGCGCCACAACCCAGTGGCGACGAAGATGACGACGTCCTAGAGAGCTAAGATTGGGGTTAGAGGATAACCTCTTAAATCTCCGGGGCTGGTCTGATGCCAGCTGACAATATCTAGGAAAAGGCGTGCTGACTGGCGCG